>NZ_JBEYXP010000014.1:0-22907 GCF_040704615.1 Streptomyces sp. NPDC046862
CCCATCCCCGGGGCTCCGCCCCGGACCCCGCTCCTCAAACGCCGGAGGGGCTGAAAAATACAGCCCGTCCGGCGTTTGAGGACGAGGCCGCAAGGCCGGCAGCGGGGGTCTGGGGGCGCAGCCCCCAGGGATGGGACTGGTAGGGGCGGCGGGGGCGAGAACAAACCGTCCCTCTCAGGCCGCAGGTGAGCCGATCGCCGTCGCCAACCCACCCAGCAGCCGTACGACACCCCCCGGACCGTCCACCACCAGATCCGCCCGCTCAGCCAACGCGGTGACCTCGTTGCTGCCGCTGCACACCAGCAGCCCCGGCGTGCCCTGAGCACGGAGTTCGTCCACCGCGTCGAAGGCCGGGAGGTCACCGAGGTCGTCCCCGGCGTACAGCACCGCTTCGGCGCCGATCTCGCGCACGTACTCCCGCAAGGCGACCCCCTTGTCCATGCCCGGCGGCCGGAGTTCGAGGACCATGCGGCCGGGTTCGACCACGAGACCGTGGCGCGTGGCGAGGTCGGTGAGGGGCTCGCGGAGGGCGTCGAAGGCCGCCTGGGGGTCGGGGGCCCGACGGGTATGGACCGCGACGGCATGGCCCTTCTCCTCGATCCACGTGCCCTGCCCCGTCCCGGCGCCGACCGACTCGAGGACAGCGGGAAGTTCGGCACGGACGGCGGCGACACCCGGGTGGGGCGGCGGCGCCGTGACGGTGCCGGTGACCGCGTCCCACCGCTCCGCCCCGTAGTGACCGAGGACGACGAGGTGCTCCAGACCGTCCACGCCCGAGAAGCCCCCGTACTCGACCGCCACACCGGCCGGGCGGCCCGTGATCACCGCCACGGAGGCGATCCGCGGGGCGAGGGCCGCGAGCGCGGGGACCGCCTCGGGGTGGGCGCGGGCCTGTTCCGGGTTCGGCACGATCGGCGCGAGCGTCCCGTCGAAGTCCAGCGCCACCACGACCCGGCCGGGGCGGGCGAGGATCGCGTCCAGCGCGTCCCGCCCGACGGGGGTCGCGGGCGTCGGCAAGGAGCCCTGGGGGTCCGTAGGTTCCTCTGGCTCCGTGGAGTCCGTGTGGGTGCCCATGACCGTGACCCTATCCAGGCACAGGCGGGCGCACTCTCACCTCTCCGACCGCCGCGCGTCCCGTACCCTCCGCAGCCGGTTCACCGTCACCGGGTCGTGCTCCAGGGCCCTCCGGTCGTCGAGCAGCGCGTTGAGCAGCTGGTAGTAGCGCACCGGCGCCAGCCCCAGCTGCTCCCGTATGGCCCGCTCCTTCGCCCCGGGGCCCGCGAAACCGCGGCGCTCCAGGGCGAGGATCGCCAGTTCACGCGGGCTCAGCTCGTCCATGTCCAGAACCGTAGCCCTGGCCACTGACACTCCGCGCACCGCCCGTGATCACCGCCCGTGCCCGACTAGATGCCTACGGCAACCTCCGGGCCGTGAGAGAGGTGCCCGGGTCACTGCTCCGCGTTCTCCGCCGACTGCGCGACCTGCTGCAACTCCTCCAGCACCGCCTTGGGGTTCCCGTTCGGCGAGACCGCCTTGCCTATCCGCTTCTTGACGGCGGCGCTGACCTCGGCCCAGGACGTCTTGCCGACGGGGGGCAGCTCGGTCTGCGGGAGTTCGTCGAGGAACGGGGTGAGGGCGGAGTCCGACTTGCTGGCCGCCATGGTCTGCGAGGCGGACGTGGTGACGGGGAGCAGGTCGTACTCGCGGGAGAAGGCCAGCACGTTCTTCTGGCTGTAGACGTAGTCGAGGAACTCGCCGATCTGCTCGCGGTGGCCGTTCTGCTTGAAGGCCATCATCCAGTCGGCGACGCCCAGGTTGGAGCGGGCCGCGCCGTCGCGGCCGGGCATGGGCACCATGCCGAACTTCACGCCCCGCTCGGCGGCGGCCTTCATGAGGGTCGGGTGGCCGTTGAGCATGCCGACCTCACCGCGTGTGAACGCGGCGAACGCGGCGGCGCGGTTCAGCTTCCCGGGTGCCGTCGGGCCGGTCAGGCCCTTGTCGACCAGTTCGTCCTTGAGCCAGTCGAAGGTCTCGATGTTCGCTTCGGCGTCGATCTGGTAGGAGCCGATGTCATCGGTGTAGCCGGCGCCGCCGCTCAGCAGCCACTGCATGGTCTCGGCCTGGGCCTCCTCGGGGCCCAGCGGCAGGGCGTACGGGGTCTTGACGCCGTCGGCCTTCAGCGCGGCGGCGTCGGCCGCGAGGTCGCTCCAGGTCTTCGGCGCGCTGGTGATCCCCGCGTCGGCGAACAGCTCCTTGTTGTAGAAGAGCACCCGCGTGGACGCGGCGAACGGCAACCCGTACGCGATCCGGCTCACCTTGCCCGCGTCGCTGAGCTGCGGCAGGAAGTCGGCCTGCACGGGGATGGAGAGCAACTGGCCGGCCTCGTAGAGCTGGTCGCGTGCGGCGTAGTCGGCGTACG
This sequence comes from Streptomyces sp. NPDC046862, assembly GCF_040704615.1. Taxonomy (NCBI): domain Bacteria; kingdom Bacillati; phylum Actinomycetota; class Actinomycetes; order Kitasatosporales; family Streptomycetaceae; genus Streptomyces; species Streptomyces sp. NPDC046862. The sequence goes on from NZ_JBEYXP010000014.1 coordinate 2,420, forward strand.
CGCCGATCTGCGCCATGTCGGGCGCCTCGCCCGCCGCGACCATCTCCTTGACCTTGCGGTCGACGTCGTTCCACGAGTAAACGCTGACCTTCACCTTCACGTCCGGGTGATCGGCCTCGTACTTCTCGACGAGCGCGTCCCAGTACTTCTTCGAACTGTTCGCCGGGGAGTCGCCGTACTCGGCGGCCACCAGTCTCAGTGTGACGTCCTGCGCCGTGGCAGGGCCCGCGCAGCCGGCGACCGCCGCCGTCATACCCAGCGCGGAGACCACCGCGAGCCAACCCGTCGTACGCCGCCCACGCGCAGGCAGATGCACAGTCAGTACTCCCAACGTCTCGAACCAGGCCGTGTACGCGGCCTGGATCGCAGGCCGTTGTTCAAGCCTGTACGTCCCGAACCTCGCCACAAGGTCTACACCACGTAAGTGGACTAGACCTCTTCAGGGTACAAGGGCCACACTGTTCTCCGTGAGACATGTCATCGCCCTGGACGTGGGCGGCACCGGGATGAAGGCCGCCCTCGTGGGGGCCCACGGCACCGCCTCCCCCGGCGGGCCGCCCCCCACGCCTCCCCTGCTGCACCAGGCCCGCCGCGCGACCGGACGCGAGCGCGGCCCGGACGCCGTGGTCGAGTCGATCCTCGACTTCGCGTCCGAGCTGCGCGCCTACGGCGAGCGCCGCTTCGGCGAGCCCGCGGCGGCCGCCGGTGTCGCCGTCCCCGGCATCGTCGACGCCGAGCGCGGCACGGCCGTGTACGCGGCCAACCTCGGCTGGCGCGACATCCCGCTGCGCGCGCTGCTCAGCGAACGGCTGGACGGCGTCCCCGTCGCCCTCGGCCACGACGTGCGCACGGGCGGGCTCGCCGAGGGGCGCATCGGCGCGGGGCACGGTGCGGACCGCTTCCTGTTCGTGCCGCTGGGCACCGGGATCGCGGGCGCGATCGGTATCGGCGGCGCGGTCGAGGCGGGCGCGCACGGCTTCGCGGGCGAGATCGGCCACATCGTCGTACGGCCCGGGGGCACGCCGTGTCCGTGCCGGCAGCGCGGCTGTCTGGAGCGGTACGCGTCGGCGGCAGCCGTCAGCGAGGCATGGGCCGCGGCGACCGGGGACCCCGAGGCCGACGCGGCGGACTGCGCGAAGGCCGTGGAGTCGGGTGACCCGCGGGCCGAGGAGGTCTGGCAGGGGGCGGTGGACGCGCTGGCCGACGGGCTGGTGACCGCGCTCACTCTGCTGGACCCGCGCACGCTCATCATCGGTGGCGGGCTGGCCGAGGCCGGGGAAACCTTGTTCACACCGCTGCGGGCCGCCGTGCGGCGCCGCGTCACCTTCCAGAAGCTGCCCTCCATCGTCCCCGCGGCCCTCGGGGACACCGCCGGATGCCTGGGCGCGGGACTCATGGCCTGGGACCTGCTGACCGCCACTCCTACGACTCCTACGACTTCCACGACTTCCACGACTTCCACGACTCCTACGACTCCTACGACTTCGGAGGTAACCCCCTGATGGCCACGGCCAGTGAGCGGGACCTGGACCTGCAGAGTCCGGGGCGAAACCGTGCCCCGGACGGCCCGCGGCGTTCCCACCACGCTTCCGGCGGAGCGCATCGCACGGTGCTCTCCGGCGCCCGGGTGGTCCTGCCGACCGGGATCGTGGACGGCGGGCGCGTGGTCGTCGAGGGCTCACGGATCGCGGACGGGACGCAGGAGGTGGCCGAGGGCGCCGAGGTGCTCGACCTCACCGGCCACTGGCTGGTCCCCGGCTTCGTCGACATGCACAACCACGGTGGCGGCGGCGCGTCCTTCACCTCCGGGTCGCCCGAGGAGATCCTCCAGGGCATCCACACCCACCGCCTCCACGGCACCACCACCCTCGTCGCCTCGACCGTCACCGTCGACACGGACTTCCTCGCGCAGCGGGCGGGCCTGCTGTCCGAGCTGGCCGAGCAGGGCGAGATCGCGGGCATCCACTTCGAGGGCCCGTTCATCTCGCCGTGCCGCAAGGGCGCGCACTCCGAGGGGCTGCTGCGCCACCCGGAGCCGGCCGAGGTCCGCAAGGTGATCGACGCGGCGCGCGGCCAGGCCCGGATGGTCACGCTTGCCACGGAACTCCCCGGCGGCATCGACTCCGTACGGCTCCTGGTGGAGCAGGGGGTGATCGCGGCGATCGGGCACACGGACGCGTCGTACGAGCAGACGGTGGAGGCCATCGACGCGGGGGCGAACGTGGCGACCCATCTGTTCAACGCGATGCCGCAGCTCGGGCATCGTGAGCCAGGGCCGGTGGCGGCGCTCCTGGAGGACGAGCGGGTCACGGTCGAGCTGATCAACGACGGTGTCCATCTGCACCCGGCCTCCCTGGAGCTGGCGTTTCGCCATGCGGGGGGTTCGCGGGTGGCGTTCATCACGGACGCGATGGACGCGGCGGGGTTCGGCGACGGGCGGTATCGGCTCGGGCCGCTGGAGGTGGACGTGAGCGAGGGTGTGGCGCGGCTGGTGGAGGGCGGTTCGATCGCGGGTTCGACGCTCACGCTGGACCGTGCGTTCCGGCGGGCGGTGACGGTGGATCGGCTGCCGGTGGAGGACGTGGTCGCCGCGATCTCCGCCAATCCGGCGCGGTTGCTGGGGGTGTACGACCGGGTGGGTTCCCTGGAGGCCGGGAAGGACGCGGATGTGGTGGTCCTGGATGCGGAGTTCGGGCTGACGGGTGTGATGCGGCGGGGTGAGTGGGTGGTCGATCCCCGGGGCCGGGCCACCTGACCGGCCGTCGGCCGGCTTTTCCTCGCCCCCGCCGCCCCTACCCGTCCCATCCTGTCCCTGGGGGCTGCGCCCCCAGACCCCCGTGTGGGGTCTCCGGGCGAGTTGGTCGGGTACGGGTGGGTGGGGGCTGGTCGCGCAGTTCCCCGCGCCCCTGAAAGCCGTGCGGTTACCCGAGCGAATTCAGCCCCTTGGGGGCACCTCCCAGCGGTAGCCGAAGGCCGGTGCGTGCGGCGCGCCTCGTGAACGACCATCAGGGCTGGGCCGACCGGCCCTCTTTTGGCATGATCAGGACCGCAACGGCGAAGCGCGCCATCGAGCCCGGGGGGAGGGTCGGCACGGGTGATCCTCACGGTCACGCTGAACACCGCTCTGGACATCACCTATCGCGTACGGGACCTCACACCCCACACCACGCACCGGGTGACCGAGGTGACGGAACGCCCCGGCGGCAAGGGCCTGAACGTGGCCCGCGTCCTCGCGGCCCTCGGCCACGAGACGACCGTAACGGGCTTCGTCGGCGGCACGACGGGACGCGCCCTGCGGGAGCAACTCGCGCACACCGCGGGAGTCGTCGACGCACTCGTCCCCGTGGAGGGCACGACGCGCCGCACCGTGGCCGTGGTCGACGCGACAGGTGACACGACTCAGCTCAACGAGCCGGGCCCGGCCATCACGCCCGGCGAGTGGGCCGCCTTCCAGGAGGCGTACGAGGATCTGCTGGCCGACGCGTCGGCGGTGGCGTTGTGCGGCAGCCTGCCGCAGGGAGTGCCCGTGGGCGCGTACGCGGGTCTGATCCGGACCGCGCGCGCGGCGAACGTGCCCGTGCTCCTCGACACGAGCGGCGAGCCCCTCCGCCGGGGTGTCGCCGCCCGCCCGGACCTGGTGAAGCCGAACGCCGAGGAACTCGCCGAGCTCACCGGCTCCCACGAGCCGTCCCGGGCCGCCAGGGACGCCCGCCGCCGCGGCGCGCACACGGTGGTCGCCTCCCTGGGCGCAGAGGGGCTGCTGGCCCACACCGCCGACGGCCACTGGCGGGCGACGCCGCCCCGCCGCCTACGCGGCAATCCGACCGGCGCGGGCGACTCGGTGGTCGCGGGGCTGTTGTCGGGGCTCATGGAACGCCTGCCGTGGCCCGACCGGCTGGCGCGGGCCACGGCCCTGTCGACCGCGACGGTCCTGGCACCCGTGGCCGGCGAGTTCGACCGGGCGCTGTACGAGGAACTGGTGCGGCAGGTGCGGGTGACCGGAGAGGCCGGCGGGGCCTGAGCGCCGGTCACCCCGCCGTGAGGCTCAGCGTGAGGCTCAGCCCTTCACCAGGTACACCTGGTCCAGGTTGAAGTCGCACTGGTTGCCCTGCTCGCAGGAGATCTTGAGGGTGTTGGTGCCCTTGTTCAGCTGGACGTTCGCCCAGGTCTCGGTCCAGCCCTTCTCGTAGTCGCCCTCGGGGGCCTTCGCGAAGTTGCCCAGGTTGAGCGGGCGGGTCTGGGCCGTGCCGTTGACCGAGAGCGTGGCGTCGGCGTCCTTGCCGGGCACGCCGTAGTTGACGTAGAGCCGGTAGCCGCCCTTCTTCGGGATGCCGTTCACGTTCCACGTCGCGGACGCGCCGGCCGTGTTGAACCCGGTCACGTACACGCCGCCGTCCGCCTTCGCGCCGGAGACGTCGGAGGCGGTGGTGGTTCCGCCCGCGAGCTGCAGCGCCTTCGCGTCGACCTTCGGGAGATCGGCGTCGTTGCCGGGCTTCTGGGAGGACGGCTTGCTGGGTTCGGCGCTCTCGGAGGCCGACGGCTGGGAGGACGCGCCGGTGTTGCCGCCGGCGTCCTTGTCGTCGTTGCCGCCGAGCAGCATGGCCACGCTGATGCCGATCACCACGGCGGCGACCACGGCGATCGCGCCGATGAGGAGGCCCTTGGTGTTGGGGCCGCGGCCCCGGCCGCCCCCGCCGTCGCTGTAGGCGGGGGTGCGGGTCGTGGTGGCGCCGCCGGGGACGGTTTCGGGCGCCTGGTAGTGCGCGTTCGGCTGGCCGTGGGCCCCCTGCTGCGGCACCTGGCCGTACGCGGCCGTCTGGCCGGACTGCTGCGGAGCCTGGGCGGCCTGCTGGCCGTACTGGCGCTCACCGACCGGCCGCACCCTGTTGACCGAGTTCGGATAGCCGTAGCCCCCCGACGGCGGCTGGGCGCCCCGGGCCTGACCATCGGCGTACAGATAGCCGAACGGGTCGTCGTCCTCGGGCGTGCTCGCGCCGTTGTTGCCGGGCGTCATCCCAAGATCTCCTCAGCGGTGCGGTACAGATGGCGGTACATGCGTGAGTACATGCGTGAATGGCGAGCCTACCCGCTCCAGCTGGCCCAAACGGGTGACTCCGGTCGCATCATCTCGCCGATCATGCCGTCCGTCATCCCCGGGATCATGCTGCTGACCTGCGGGAAGGGGCTGTGCACCCGGAGTGCAGGGGGAGTGCACGGGGAATCCACCCGTGATTCACCCAGCACGCCGGTGCTGTCTGGGACGAGATCGTTTCTCGACGTACATCCGCTCGTCCGCGGATTTCAGCACCTCGTCGGCCGTCATGCCGCAGTGGGCCCAGCCGATGCCGAAGCTGGCGCCGACCCGCATGGCGCGGCCGTCGACGCGGATCGGCTGGATGATCTCGTTGCGCAGCCGTACGGCGAGGTCCTGGGCGTCGGCCCGGCCGAGTCCGTCGGCGAGGACCACGAACTCGTCGCCGCCGAGCCGGGCGACCGTGTCCCCGTCGCGCACGGCGCGGCCGAGGCGGCGGGCCACCTCGATGAGGACGGCGTCGCCCGCGTTGTGCCCGAAGCGGTCGTTGATCGACTTGAATCCGTCGAGGTCGCAGAAGAGCACCGCGAGCCCCTTGGTGCCGTCGTCGCGCTCGCCCTCGGGGGCGACGGTGTGCACGTGGTGGTCGAAGGCGTCGTACGCCCCGGAACCGGAACCGGAACCGGGTCCGGAGCCGGAGCCGGGAGTGGTGCCGAACGCGAAAGCGTGGCCGTTCGCGTCGTATCCCGAGGGGTGGCCCTCGCCGAACCGGTCGAACTGGTCGAAGGGGTCGAACGCCGCGTCCATCGCGTCCACCGCGTCGGCTGGCGACGACTGCGGGCGCTGGCAGAGGCGGGCGGACAGGCGGGAGCGCAGCTCGGCGGAGTTCGGCAGGCCGGTGAGCGAGTCGTGCGAGGCGCGGTGGGCGAGCTGGAGCTCGCGGCGCTTGCGCTCCTCGATGTCCTCGACGTGGGTGAGCAGGAAGCGGGGCCCGTCGGTGGCGTCGGCGACCACGGAGTTGCGCAGGGACACCCAGACGTACGTCCCGTCGCGGCGCCCGAGCCGCAGCTCCGCGCGTCCACCCTCGGCGGAGGTCCGCAGCAGGGTGCCGATGTCCTCGGGGTGGACGAGGTCGGCGAACGAGTAGCGGCGCATCGCGGACGCGGGGCGGCCGAGGAGCCGGCACAGGGCGTCGTTGGTGCGCAGGATCCGGCCGTGCTCGTCGCCGCCCATCTCAGCGATGGCCATGCCGGACGGCGCGTACTCGAACGCCTGCCGGAAGGATTCCTCACTCGCGCGCAGGGCCTGCTGCTCCCTTTCGAGCCTGACCAGTGCGCGCTGCATGTTGGCCCGCAGCCGGGCGTTACTGATCGCGATGGCGGCCTGGAAGGCGTACATCTGGAGCGCCTCACGCCCCCAGGCGCCGGGGCGGCGGCCGTTGCGCGGACGGTCCACGGAGATCACGCCGAGCAGCTCACCGCAGGAGGTGCCGGGGGCGCCCGGGGTGTACATCGGCGCGAACAGGCGGTCGGAGGGGTGCCACTCGTCCTCGAAGCGGGGCGCTGGGCCGTCGGTGAACCACTGGGGCACGTCGTCGTCGTCGAGTATCCAGCCCTCGGTGTGCGGTATGAACCGCAGGTCGCCCCAGGCCTCACCCATGGCGAGGCGGCGGTCCCAGGAGGCGCGGGAGCCGACGCGGCCGGTGATCAGCGCCTCGGCCGCGGAGTTGCCGGCGAGCGCGGCGACGACCAGGTCGCCGTCGGGGCGCACGAGGTTGACGCAGGCCAGCTCGTAGCCGAGCCCGGTGACGATGCCGTCGGCGACGGTCTGCAGGGTGTCGGCCAGGCTGCGCGCGGTGTTCATGTCCGCCATGACCTGGTGCAGCTGCCGCAGAGTCCTGAGCCGGACATACGGCTCCGAGTCTGTGTCGGTCTCCATTCGCCCTCCCCCCGAGGTCTCGCAGCAACTCCAGGGTTGTCTTCGGCGTGCTGGTCGGCGTACTACTCGTGCGTACTACTGGTAAGCGTCCCCGCCACTGAATCACAGCGCGCTGCTCACTCGGTACACAGGGTCAACAAAAAAGGGCACCTGTGACTCAAGTCACAGCAAAACGTGAACAATTGAGTGGTGGTTCTGCGTTTTCGCGATGCGTTTACTGAACAGATTTCAGGGTTCTGTGCGGGGGCTGTGAGCGAATGTGTCCGCGCGGAGCGCGCCCCTCGGTCCGCCCCCCGGTCCGCCCCTCCGCCGGAGGTCCTAGGACCGGCTCCGGACTCTGGTCGGATGTGGCGCACACCTGTCGGAAGCTAGCGTCCGGGTGTGCCGAAGACCTCCCCTGCCCCCACCCTGTCCACCCTCGCCGGGCATGCTGAGGGGGTGACCGAAGACGAGTTCCGTGCCGCCATGTCCCGTCTGGCCTCGGGTGTGGTCCTGGTGACCGCGCACGAGCCCCAGCCGGACCCCGAGGGGCCGCGCGGCGAGGACGTCGGCATGACGGCGACGTCCTTCATGTCCGTGTCCCTGGACCCGCCCCTGGTCATGGTCAGCCTCCGTGAGGGCTCCCGGATGGACGACCTGCTCGCCGAACAGCCTCTGTGGGCCGTCGCCCTGCTCTCGGGCAACCAACGCCAGATCGCGGGCCGCTTCGCCATGAAGGGCCGCGTCAGCGACCGCCTCCTCTTCGCGGACCTCCCGTACGACCGCGGCGAGGTCTCCGGGGCACCCCTCGTGGCCGGCGCCCTGGCGACCCTGGAGTGCCGCACCGAACAGCGCGTCGCGGCCGGCGACCACACCCTCGTGATCGGCCGCGTCCTGACGGCGGCGGTACCGGGCGGTGACGGGGGGCCGCTGGCGTACTTCCGGGGCCGGTACCGGCAGTTGGGGTGATCTCTTCGAGGCGGAATTCCCTCGCCCCTCGGTGATCCGCGTGCCTAGGGTGCGCGCATGACGACGACGTCCGCGCTCCGCCTCGAAGAGATCACCCCGCGGAATTTCGAGGACGCCACCGGCATACGGGTGCGCCCGGAACAGGAATTCGCGGTCGCCCCGGTGACGAAGTCCCTCGCCGAGGCGTACGCGCACCCCGCCGGCGTCGCCTGGCCCCGCCTGATCGTCGACGGCGAGCGGCCCGTCGGGTTCCTCATGGCGTTCTTCGACATCGACTGGAGGCAGGACGGCACGCTCTTCCGCTCCGGGCTGTGGCGCCTGAACATCGCGGCCGGGGAGCAGGGCCGGGGCTACGGCCGGTTCGCCGTCGAGTCGGTGGCCGCCGAGATCCGGCGCCGGGGCGGCAAGGAGCTCCACGTCACCTGGCACACCGGCCCCCACGGCCCCGAGGACTTCTATCTGGGGCTCGGTTTCCGCCCCAACGGGGAGACGAGCGAGGGAGAGATCGTGGGGGTGCTGGAGCTGTCCTAGGTGGCCGGGCTGGGGTTGGTGACCGGGCCGGTGTTCCCTCGTGGGACGTCACGTCCAGTCGCGCCCGGATCTTCCGCGCTTGGTGTCCGAGCGCTGCTTCTTCTCGCGCAGGCGACGCTCGTTGATGCCGCGGGGTATGCGGGTCGCCCTGCGCGGCCTCGGCGGGGGCGCGGTGGCCTCGGCGAGGAGCGCCGCCAGCCGGACGGCCGCCGCCTCACGGTTGCGCCACTGGGAGCGGTGCTCGGAGGCGCGGACGCTCACGACCCCGTCGACGAGACGGGAGGCGAGCCGCTCAAGGGCCCGCGCCTTCCACACCTCGGGCAGGGCCTCGGTCTTCGCGAGGTCGAAGCGCAACTCCACGGCCGAGTCGCTCGTGTTCACATGCTGTCCGCCGGGCCCGCTCGACCGCGAGAAACGCCACAGGAGCTCAGCCTCGGGGAGCGAGACGGAGCCGCGGATGAGATAGGGACCGGACATGCCGTCCATGGTCGCGCGACTGACCGGCACGCGTCACGCGAATAACGTTCAGCGGAGTTCACCGGGTGTTCGGCAAAGAAAGTAAAGAGACCTGGAACCTTGCGTACCCCTCTCGCCGTTCCTAGGGGTAGCTGTAGCTTTCTGCCGTACCGCAACGAGGGAAGGGACTCCCAACAATGGCTGTAAGCCTGTCCAAGGGTGGCAACGTCTCGCTCACCAAGGAGGCTCCGGGCCTGACCGCCGTCACCGTGGGCCTCGGCTGGGACGTCCGCACCACCACCGGCACGGACTTCGACCTCGACGCGTCCGCGATCGCGGTCAACACGCAGGGCAAGGTCTACTCGGACGCCCACTTCGTCTTCTTCAACAACAAGCAGACCCCGGACCAGACCATCGTCCACACGGGTGACAACCGCACGGGTGAAGGCGCCGGCGACGACGAGGCGATCAACGTCAACCTGGCGGGCCTCCCGGCCGACGTCGACAAGATCGTCTTCCCGGTCTCCATCTACGACGCGGAGAACCGCTCGCAGAACTTCGGCCAGGTCCGTAACGCCTACATCCGCATCGTCAACCAGGCCGGCGGCGCCGAGATCGCCCGCTACGACCTGTCGGAGGACGCGGCCACGGAGACGGCGATGGTCTTCGGCGAGCTGTACCGCAACGGCGCGGAGTGGAAGTTCCGCGCGGTCGGCCAGGGCTACGCCTCGGGCCTCGTGGGCATCGCCCAGGACTTCGGCGTGAACGTCTGAGTCAGTCGGTCAGTCAGACCGTGAACGGCTCGGTTCCAGCGTGAACGGCCGAGCCATCCACGGCGGTTGAGGGCCCCCGACTCCGGACAGGACAACCGGGCGGGGGCCTTCCGCGTGTCCGCGTGACTTTGTCAGGCCCCTGAGCCGCTTCTGTCGGACCTCTAAGCCGCGTCGCTGGCGTTGGTGCCCAGGGCGTCGCGCAGCACCGCGACCGCCTGGGCAACGGCCGCACGGGTGGCGCGGGTGGCGCTGAGCGGGTTGAGCATCATGAAGTCGTGGGTGATGCCGTCGTAACGGACCGTGGTGATGTCGACGCCCGCGGCACGGAGCTTGGCCGCGTACGCCTCGCCCTCGTCGCGCAGGACATCCGCCTCGTCGACGAGGACGAAGGCCGGCGGCAGGCCGGCGAGCTGATCGAGGGTGGCCTTCAGAGGAGAGACGGTGATCTCGCCGCGCTGCGCGTGGTCGGGCACGTAGGCGTCCCAGAACCACTCCATGGCCTTGGCGGTGAGGAAGTAGCCGCTGGCGAAGTCGGCGTAGGACTTGGTGTTCATTCCCGCGTCGGTGACCGGGTAGTACATGGACTGATGCACGAAGCGGACGTCGCCGCGCTCCTTGGCCATCAGGGCGAGGGCGGCCGTCAGGTTTCCGCCGACCGAGTCGCCCGCCACCGCCATGCGGTCCGGATCGAGGCCATGGGCAGCACCTTCCCGGACGACCCACTGAGCGGTGGCGTAGCCCTGCTCGACCGCCACCGGGTAGTGCGCTTCGGGAGAGCGGGTGTACTCGACGAACACGACCGCGGCCCGCGCCCCCTCCGCGAGCTCGCGCACCAGTCGGTCATGGGTGTCGGCGTTGCCCAGAATCCAGCCGCCACCGTGCATGTAGAGAACCACGGGGAGGGGCGACGCGGAGCCCCGCGGCCGGACGATGCGGACCCGTACATCGCCGACCTCGGCGGGAACGGTGATCCACTCCGAGTCGGCGTCGAGCTTCTCGATCGGTTCCGCCTGGAGCTCGTCCAGCACCTGGCGGGCCTTTTCGGGCCCCAGTTCGTACAGGAACGGCGGCTGGGCCGTGTCATCCACGAACTGCCGGGACGCGGGCTCCAGAACGGGGGCACCAGAGGGTGCGGTCATGACGATCTCCGTGGGCTCTGGGGGATGGGCACGTGGCTGAGAGAGATGCCGAGGGCTCGCGCACGGCCTGACCGTGGAGCGCCGATTCACCCCGTGGGGCGCCGATTCACCCCGCCACGGGGCAGGCAGCGCGGCGGTGCCACACACACCAGCCTCGCCCCTCCGAGTCGTGATCGCATCCGTTGAGCGCCTTCGTCGGCACGCCGTTCGCCTCGCGGGATGCCCAGGCGTCCCATAGCGTCGTGCTGCCGCTACGACTCAAGCGATTGAGGTGTGTTCATGTCAGGACAGTTTGAAGCGACGATCGAGGTCGATCGACCTGTCGAGGCGGTGTTCGACTACCTGGCCGACGGACGCAACGATCCGCAGTTCAGCCCCCGCGTGCTCAGGATCGAGCGGGTTCCCGACGCCCCGACCACCGTGGGTACGGTCTTCCGCAGCACGGTCAAGGACGCCGGGATGAAGACGGCCAGGGAGTTCCGCATCACCGACCTCGAGGCCCCGGTGAGGATCCGGTGGGCCGAGGTGTCGAAGAACAGCGTGACGGCCCGCGAAGGCGGCTACGACCTGGAGCCGCTGGCCGACCGCGGAACCCGGGTCCGTATCTTCAACGTTCTGGACGGCCACGGCCTCGGCAAGCTCCTCGTCGGCCTGGCGCTCGCCGCCGCCCGCAAGGATGCCGACAGCTTCGGCGCCCGGATCAAGACGGCGGCCGAAGCGGCGATCGACCCGAGCTGACGTTCTCTCGGACACGCAGTCCGACAACGGTCGGCCTCAGGGCTTCGCCGGCTTTCCCTCCCCGTACAGCCACTCGTCCCAGATCCCGTCGAAGTCCTCGTCCGGGGCCAGCTTCTCGACGTACGCCGTGAACTCGTCGGTGTCCGCGTTGGCGTGGCGGTGCGCGGTGGCCCAGCCGCGCAGGAGTTCGCGGAAGGTGTCGTCGCCGACCTTCTGGCGGATCTTGTGGAGGACCATGGCGCCGCGCTCGTAGACCGGGCTGTCGGAGATGTGCGCGGCACCGGAGGGCTTGCCGGGCGGGAAGGACCAGATGTCCTCGTCGTCGGTGCGGTCCTGGTAGTAGTCGCCGTCGTACAGCGCGTCGAAGATCTCCTGGGCCGTCTCGCCGCCGTGCTCCTCCTGCCACAGCCACTCGGCATAGGTGGCGAAGCCCTCGTTGAGCCACATGTCCCGCCAGGTCCTCGGGGTCACGGAGTTGCCGTACCACTGGTGGGCCAGTTCGTGGACGAGGGTCTCGGTGTCGGGGGCGCCGGGGAAGACGGGGCGGTTCTGGGTCTCCAGCGCGTACTCGGCGTCGTCGGGGCGGTCGACGATCGCTCCGGTGGAGGAGAACGGGTACGGCCCGAAGGTCTCCTCCGCCCAGGTCATGACCTCGGGGATCTTCGCCAGCACCTTCCGGCTCGGCTTGGCCTGCGACGGGTCCACGGCGACGTACACGGGCAGCCCGCCGTCCGTGGTCGACGCTTCAGTCCGGTAGGTGCCGATCGCCAGCGTCGTCACGTAGCTCGCCATCGGTTCGGCGGTGTGCCAGGCGAAGGTGGTGTGGCCCTTCCGCGTCGACTCGTTCTTCAACTCGCCGTTGGAGACGGCCTGCAGTCCCTCGGGGACGGTGACGGCCAGGTCGTACGTCGCCTTGTCGGACGGGTGGTGGTTGCCGGGGTACCAGGCCATCGAACCCGTCGGTTCGCCCAGCGCGAGCGCGCCGTCGCCGGTCCGCAGCCATCCCTCCTCGGAGCCGTCCGGGTCGGTGATCGTCCCGGGCGAGCCCGAGTAGCGCACGGTCGTCCGGAACGTCTCGCCCTTGTCGAGGTCCCCCTTCGGGTGCACGGTCAGTTCCTGCCCGGCACGGTCCCAACGGGCCTTGGTGCCCTCGACGGTGACGCTCTTGACGTGCAGCCCCTTCAGGTCCAGGTCGAAGGCGTCCAGGTCCTGTGTGGCCCGTGCGGTGATGACGGCGGTGCCCCGCAGGTGGTTGCCGTCGGGGTCGTAGTCGAGGGTCAGGCCGTAGTGCGTGACGTCGTAGCCGCCGTTGCCCATCTTCGGGAAGTACGGGTCCCGTAGACCGGTGGCACCGCTCTTCGCCGCGTCGCAGCCGGCGCACGCGGACAGGGTGAGCACGAACGCGAGCAGGGCGGCGGCCCTGGGGACGGCCCTGACCACGGCCCTGACGACGGCCGTGGCGGGGACCACCGGTGCGGATCGGGACATGGCGCCGATCCTATGGGGACATGACACCATCGCCTCGTGCTCGACATCGGCTACGCCCTCTCCAACCGCTTCCCGGACCCGCCGCAGACCGACTACCGGCGTGCCGACGTGTACGCCCTGCGGCACGACCTGTTCTGCGGGGACGTGTACCTCGCGGACACGAAGGAGGACCGGGAGTTGTCCACAGCCTGGGGATGGGTGCCGGTGCTCGACTTCGCGTGGGCGCTGTGCGACATCGCCGAGCGGATCGACGAGGACCCGCGCGGCAGCCGGGCCGCGGGGCCCCAGCGGGCCGAGCTCGACTTCACCGAGTCCACGGACCGGATGCTCTTCGAGCGGCGCTTCGGGTGGGTGGACATCGAGGCGGAGTGGCTGCCGCCGGCCGAGCCGCCCCTGACGTTCTCCCACGCCGAGTTGCGCCGTGAGGCCCGCGACTTCCTGCACGATCTGATCGCCGATCTCACGGACCTTCATGACGGGCTGCGGGAGAACTCGGTGATCTGGACGCTGGAGGCGCGGTTTCCCAGGGTTCGCTGAGTGCGGGTCACTGTCCCTGGCTGAGAGGTGCCGTCACCCCTCCACTCTGATCCCCATCTCCGCCGCCAGCACCGGCGCCAGGTCCAGCAGCTGCCCCGGACTGATCACCGCCCCCGCCAACCGGTCCACCCCCCGCGCGACCTCCAGCTGGGCAGCCGCCCTCAGGTCCACGTCCGTGAGGACCGCCGCGTTGAAGTCGGCCCCCTTCAACGCGCAGTCCACGAACTCGACGCGCTCCAGCCGGGCTCCCCCGAAGTCCGGCTCCACCAGGACGCAGTCCTCGAAGACCACGTCCCTGAGGCGGGCCTTGCGGAGGTTGAGGTAGTCGATCTTTCCGCCGCGGACGACGACCCTCTCCAGGACGGAGCCGTGCAGTTGCACGCCGCCCAGCCGGGCGTCGACCAGCTCCACGTCCCGCAGGGTCGACTCGGCGAGGTCGGTGCCCACGCCGCGTATGCCGGTGAGGACGGAGTCCAGCACGCGGGCGTGGTGCAACCGCGTCTCGTCCAGGGCGCAGCCCCTGAGCGCGCAGTCCATGAAGCGGGCGCCCGCGCCGTCCTGGGCGACGAAGTCCTCCTCCGTGAACTCCAGCCCGTCGTAGTCCCCGTCCGGCTCCAGTCCCGCGCCGCCGTACGGCTCCAGGGGCGGCAACCGCACCTCGGGCCGCCGCGCACGCTTCACTCCGGTCCCGCCGGAACCTGTCCCGCCCGACCCGCCGGTCCCGCCCGTTGCTCTCCTTGCCATGCCACCATGCTGCACCCCATCACTGACAATCGGCCTGAGCTGCGCTTCCTCCGGAAAGTCCGCCGGGATGTCACATTCCGGGGTCCTCGACGAGTCGTAGGGGTGACCCGAGAAAACCGGAGCAGTAGGGAGACCTCCAGCCATGCACCGCATCACCGTCATCGGTGGCGGCGTCGCCGGACTCACCGCGGCCATCACCGCCGCCGAGGCGGGCGCCAAGGTCACCGTGTACGAGGCCCACCACACCCTCGGCGGCCGTGCGCGGACCGCCGAGGGGCCGTACCGGACGAACGAGGGTCCGCACGCGCTCTACAACGGCGGTCCGCACTGGACCTGGCTCAGGCAGCGCGGTCTCATCGGCCCGCTCGCCCCGATCCCGCCCCTGGAAGGAGCCCGGCTCAGGCTCCACCACAAGGGTGTGCTGCGCCGTACGCCGCCGTTCGCGATGCTCAAGCTCCTCCGTCGGCGCACGCCCCGCAGGGCCCACCAGGCGCCCGTCGACGTCGACTTCATGACCTGGGCCACCGAGCAGGCCGGCGAGGAGGCCGCCCGCGCCGCGGCCCACTACTCCGCCGTCGCGATCTTCCACCACGATCCCGGTTCGCTGTCCGCCGCCTTCGTCCAGGAGCGGCTGCGCCGGGCCGCCAAACTCCCTCCGGAGGCGCAGTACCCGCGCGGTGGCTGGGCGAGCCTCGTGGACCGGATGGCGGCCCGGGCGTGGAACCTCGGTGTCCGTGTCGAGACGCTGGCCCGTGTCGACTCGGTCCCGGAGGGCCGGGGGCCGGTCGTCGTCGCCACCTCCCTCGACGCGGCCCGGCGGCTGCTCAGGGACGACTCGCTGACCTGGACGAGCGGCCGTACCGCGCTCGTCGACGTCGCCGTGCGCAGTCGTCGCGGTGACGCCTTCGCCGTGTCCGACCTGGACGCGCCGGGCTGGCTGGAGCGCTTCACCGCCCAGGACCGCACCCTCGCCCCGGCGGGAGAGCAGCTGATCCAGGGGCAGTTCCCGATCGGCCCGCGCGAGTCCAGGGCCGCCGCCGTCACCCGCGCAGAACGCCTGCTGGACCTCGCCTTCGAGGGCTGGCGCGAGCGGGTCACCTGGCGGCGCGAGGCCACCGCCAACGGCCGTACGGGCGCGGTCGACCCGCCCGGCACCACGTGGCGCGACCGACCCTCCGTCGACCGCGGCGACGGCGTCTACCTCGCGGGCGACCAGGTGGCGGCACCCGGCGTCCTGTCGGAGGTGTCGTTCAACAGCGCGCTGGCGGCGGTGTCCCTGGCCCTGGGCCGGCGGTCGCCCGGACCTCAGGAGCTTGACCTCAAGCATGCCTGAGGCCTGAGGCCTGAGGCCTGAGGTCGCAGGGTGGGCTGGCGTCTCCGTGTCAGCCGCGCGAGCCGAGCGTGCGCAGCGCGTCGTCCGCCAGCCGGTACACCGTCCACTCGTCCTGCGGGCGCGCTCCGAGTGCTCGGTAGAAGGCGATGGACGGCTCGTTCCAGTCCAGCACGGACCACTCCAGCCGCTCGTAGCCGCGCTCCACGCAGATCCTCGCGAGCTCGGTGAGCAGCGCCTTGCCGTGGCCGCCGCCCCGGGCCTGCGGCCGTACGTACAGGTCCTCCAGGTAGATGCCGTGGACGCCCCGCCAGGTCGAGAAGTTGAGGAACCACAGCGCGAAACCCACCGGCTCTCCCGTGGCGTCGTCCTCCGCGATGTGCGCGAACGCGGCGGGCCGCTCCCCGAACAACGCCTCCGCGAGCTGCGCCTCGCTCGCCCGCGCCTCCTCCAGCGCCTTCTCGTACGCGGCGAGTTCACGGACCATGGCGTGGATGACGGGGACGTCGGCGGGGGTCGCGGTGCGCATCATGGCCGCAGTGTCACACACGGGTGCCGTGGGGCACGTCGCCCGCGTCCACAGGCTGCCGGTGCCGGCGGCGAAGGGCGTCGGCGGCTCTCAGTGGCGTCCCGTCACCCGGTCCGCCAGCCGCGCCAGGCGGGACGACTCGGTGCCGGGCGTGGTCAGTTCGCGGTGGTCGGCGGCGCGGTAGGCGGCGTACAGGCCGTGGACGCCCAGCCAGCGGAAAGGTTCCGGCTCCCACTTGCGGACGCGGTGGCCCACCCACGGCAGGGACGTCAGGTCCGTGGCGCCCGCCTGGCCGGAGTCCTGCTGGACGAGGTCGCGCAGGGTGCGGGCGGCCAGGTTCGCGGTGGCCACGCCCGAGCCGACGTAACCGCCCGCCCAGCCGAGGCCCGTGGAGCGGTCCAGGGTCACCGTGGCGCACCAGTCCCGGGGGACGCCGAGCACGCCCGACCAGGCGTGGTCCACCTGTACGCCGGTGAGGGAAGGGAAGAAGCGGACGAGGATGTCGTACAGCTCCGTGATCGTCTCCGCCTGTGTGCGGCCGTCGTTGTCGGTGCGCGAGCGGAAGCGGTACGGCACACCGCGGCCGCCGAGGGCGATGCGGTCGTCGGCGGTGCGCTGGGCGTACATGTAGGCGTGCGCCATGTCGCCGAGCGCCTCGCGGCCCGCCCAGCCGACCGTGTCCCACTGCGCCTCGGTGAGCGGCTCGGTCACGATCATCGAGGAGTTCATGGGCAGCCAGGTGCGCCGCTCGCCCTTCAGCGCGGCCGTGAAGCCCTCCGTGCAGCGCAGTACGTAGGGGGCGCGGACCGTGCCGTACGGCGTGACCGCGTGCTTGGGGCGGATCTCGGTGACCGGCGTCGACTCGTGGACGGTCACGCCCAGGGCCTCCACCGCGGCCGCCAGCCCCTTGACCAGTTTCACCGGGTGCACGCGCGCCCCGTGCGGGGTCCAGGACGCGCCGACGGCGTCGACGACACGGATCCGCTCGGCGGTCTCGCGGGCGCCGAACAGCTCGCGGTCCTTCTCGCCGTACGACAGCTCCGTCTCGTGGAAGGCCTTCAGCCGGGCCAACTGGGCGGGCGTGCAGGCCACTTCGAGGACGCCGCCCTTGTGGATCCCGGCGTCGATCCCCTCCTCCTCGGCGGCCCCGACGACCTCGTCGACCGTGTCGTTCATGGCGCGCTGGAGCCGTACGGCGGCCTCGTGGCCGTGCAGTTTCGCGTACCGGTCACGGCCCGCGACGCCGTTGTAGAGCCAGCCGCCGTTGCG
The DNA here is from genome assembly GCF_040704615.1 of Streptomyces sp. NPDC046862. Taxonomy (NCBI): domain Bacteria; kingdom Bacillati; phylum Actinomycetota; class Actinomycetes; order Kitasatosporales; family Streptomycetaceae; genus Streptomyces; species Streptomyces sp. NPDC046862. The sequence goes on from NZ_JBEYXP010000014.1 coordinate 19,872, forward strand.
CCCGGAGGCGCCGTAGCCGCAGAACTTCTGTTCAAGGACGGTGATGCGGAGGAAGGGCGCCGCCTTTTTGAGGTAGTACGCCGTCCACAGTCCCGTGTAGCCGCCGCCGACGATCACGACGTCGGCGGTGGCGTCCCCGGGCAGGGGCGCGCGGCGCTCGGGGAGCCCGTCGTCGGCGTACCAGAAGGAGATGCCTCCGTTGACGACACCGCCGTTGACGACACCGCCGGGGACGCCCGTGCCTGCTCTGCTGCTCATGAGGCGGGACGTTAGCCCGTGGGGGTGGCGGGTGTCTCCCCCGTGGCGCGTCCATGGAATCCACGGTTGCGGCCGGTAATTCGTGGGGTTGCGGCCTGTAATTCGTGTGCCTCGTACGGCAGCCGCCACTATCGTCGGCCGGATGATCGAGGTCCCGGAGAAACTGGCGGCGTCACAGAGCGAGTTCAACGGGGAGGCGGGTCGTGCGTTCATCGCCGGTCTGCCCCGGATGGCGGCGGACTTCCTCGACCGCTGGGAGCTGGGGGTCGACGGCCCGTCGATGTACGGCGTGAGTGCCCTGGTCCTGCCGGTGGTCCGCGCGGACGGCAGCCCGGCCGTCCTCAAGCTCCAGTTGCTGGACGAGGAGAGCGTGGGCGAGCCGGTCGCGCTGCGCGCGTGGGACGGCGACGGGGCCGTACGGCTCCTCGACCACGACGACGCCACCGGCACGATGCTCCTCGAACGGCTCGACCCCGCCCGGATGCTCTCCCACGTGCCGGACACCCGCGAGGCGGTCCTGGTCATCGCCCGGCTGCTGGCCCACCTGACCTCCTTCCCGGCGCCCGAGGACATGCGCCGGCTCGCCGACATCGCGGCGGCCATGGTCGACAGGACGCCCAGGGCCCTGGAGCGAGTCGCGGACCCGGACGCCCGCCGCCTCCTCGAGGACTGCGCCGCCGCCGTACGGGAGGTCCTCGACGAGCCCGGCGACCGCCTGCTCCACTGGGACCTCCACTTCGAGAACGTTCTCGCCTCCGAGCGCGCGCCCTGGCTCGCCATCGACCCCAAGCCCCTCGCCGGCGACCCGGGGTTCGACCTCTGGCCGGCCCTGGACAACCGCTTCGACCCCGACGAGCTGCTGTGGCGTTTCGACGCGATGACGGACGTGCTGTCGCTGGACCGCGCCCGTGCCCGCGCCTGGACGCTGGGCCGCGTTCTGCAGAACTGCCTGTGGGACATCAAGGACGGCCGCGGCCTGGACGCCCAGCAGCTGGAGATCGGCCGAAGGCTGCGGGAGACCTGACCGGGCGTTGCGTGAGGGGAGGTGCCTCAGGCCTGGTGGGGTGCGTGTCAGTGCCTGGGCCTGGGCCTGGGCCTGGGCCTGGTGGGGCGTACGGACAGCCGGTGGTGGAAGACGTTCCGCGGGTCCCAGCGGTCCTTCGCCCGCTGCAGCGCCGGGTAGTGGGCGCCGTGGTAGAGCGCGTGCCAGGGCGTGCCGGAGGTGTTGTGGCGCGGGTCGGCGAGATCGCCGTCGGCGTAGTTGATGAAGGCGCCGGTGCGGGCGGGGACGCCGCCGGTGTCCGCGTACACGTCCCGGTAGAGCTCGCGGAGGAAGCCGCGGTGCTTGTCGTCGTCGGCGGCCCCTTCCCAGCCGGTCAGGAACATGAGCTTGAGCACGGAGTCGCGGTGGGCGACCGCTGTCGCGTCCGTGGGCACGGCGTTGACCCGGCCGCCGTAGGTGTTGAGGCTGACGATCCCGGCGGGGTAGTCGTAGTCGGTCCGGGTGAGGTGGTGGTGCACCGCGTGGATCTGGGCCCGGGTCAGCCCCCGTTTCGCGTACGCCGACTTCACGGCGAGCCGGTAGAGCGGGCCCGGGTCGTCGGGGCTGCCGACGACGGACGCCGCGGTCAGCCACGACAGCGTGTGCGTCCGGACCAGCGAGGGCTGCGTCCCGACGCCCCGGCCGAGCGCGGAGAGCAGGTCGTCGAGGAGGCGACGGGCGGCCGCACCGGTGTCGGCGACCTGACCGACGAGAAGGTGGTTGCCGGCGGCCTCGCGGCTCAGGATAAACTCGCTGTAGAGACGGGTGCCGGGCGCCCCTGCGGCCGAGTTGCGCTCCGCCCAGGTGCCGTAGTTGCCGACGAAGCGGGTGAACGCGTCGCGGTCCATGCCCTTCCAGGGCCACTCGACGCGGAAGGACAGCACGGAGGCGGGCGGCTCGGGCAGGTCACGGAACCAGAAGCGGGTGACGATCCCGAAACTGCCGGCGCCACCGCCGGTGTGGGCCCACCACAGGTCCCGGTTCGGGTCGTCCTCCTCGCGGGTGGCGACCACCGCACGGGCCCTGCCCTCCCGGTCCACGACGACCACCTCGACGGCGTACAGCCGGTCGACGGACAGCCCGTGCAGCCGGCACAGCGTGCCGTAGCCGCCGCCGGGGACGTGACCGCCCAGGCCCACGTCGGGGCACCATCCGGCGGGCAGGGTCACGCCCCAGCCGACGTACAGCGCCCGGTAGGCCCCGCCGAGGGTGCTGCCCGCCTCGACCATGAACGCCTTCCGGGCGTCGTCGTGGCGGACGGCCGTCATCCGGGACAGGTCCACGACGACGCGGACGCCGTCGTTGTCCACGAAGTCCTCGAAGCCGTGTCCGCCGCTGCGGGCGACGACACGTTCGCGTCGGCGTACGGCCTCCTGGACGGCGCGCACGACCTGGCCGGTCGTCGTGGGCAGGTGGATGCGCCGGGGGTGGCCGGTGAACCGCCGGTTGTAGCCGCGCGCGGCGAGGGCGGGGTAGCGGGGGTCGTGCGGGTCGAGGACGAGGTCGGGGGTCTCGGGGGTGGCGTCACGGACCGCCTCTGAGAACAGTGAGGGCTGTGCGGCGGCAGCGGGCAGGGCGCCGGCTGTGGCCCCGGCCGCGGCGGCTCCGAGGGCCGCGGCGCGCAGGACGGTACGTCGTCGGGTGTGCTCGGTCATGGTCTCGCTCCCCCTGTCTGCGGTGCGCTGCCGTCATGCGGTGCGCCGCCGTCATGCGGTGCGCTGCCGTCATGCGGTGCG
>NZ_JBEYXP010000014.1:23001-51139 GCF_040704615.1 Streptomyces sp. NPDC046862
GGTGCGCCGCCGTCATGCGGTGCGCCGCCGTCATGCGGTGCGCCGCCGTCATGCGGTGCGCCGCCGTCATGCGGTGCGCCGCCGTCATGCGGTGCGCCGCCGTCATGCGGTGCGCAGCTGTCATGCGGTGCGCCGCGGATACGGCAGCACTGACACAACCGACGCTAGGAAGCCCCGGACACGGCGGGAATCCGGCTGGCCGGTGGACGTGGGGTGCACTCAGGCCCCTTGCGGGATCCGCGCGGCCGGCCCTCAGTCGAGGACGTGGCGCAGATAGGCGTGGGGGTCGTCGAGGTAGCGGCGCCAGTGGTCGACCAGGGCCAGCTCGCGCCACTCGACACGGCGCAGACCGTGCTCGCCGACCTCGACGATGTCGGCGCCGGGCAGCGCGGTCAGCAGCGGGGAGTGGGTGGCGCAGACGACCTGGCCGCCCATCTTCGCCATGTCGTGGACGTGCCCGAGGAGTTCGAGGCAGGAGGTGAAGGACAGCGCCGCCTCCGGCTCGTCCATGACGTACAGGCCGGGCTGGAGGAAGGAGCCCCGGAAGGCGGCGAGGAAGCCCTCACCGTGGCTGACCGAGTCGGGCGCGTACCCCTCCCGGCTCAGCGCGTCCATCGCCGTCTCCGCGCGCAGGAAGAAGCCCTTGCGGGCCGACCAGCTGCTCAGCATGCGCCGTCCGCGCGGCGCGGCGTCGAAGCGGACGCGCTCGCCGAGCGTCGACCTGCCCCGCTGACTGGCGTAGCGCCAGTCGTGCGAACCGCCCCAGGGGTCCAGCCCGAAGCCCTCCGCCAGGGCCTCGACCAGCGTCGACTTGCCCGAGCCGTTCTCGCCGACGAGGAACGTCACCGGCGCGGTGAAGCGCAGCCCGTCCGTGAGGAGATCGCGCACGCAGGGCAGGGACCACGGCCACGTCCCCTCGTCGTGCGAGTCCACGTGTGCGTACGCGCGTTCGACGATCATGCGGTGAGTCTGCCATGACGTGGGCCGGGAGCAGCGCATGCCGTATGCCGGGAGCAGCGGTGGATGGCAGTTGTGTGAAGACACGGCACGGGGGTGGCTTCCGGCGAACCCGGCGGCCGTGGAACGCGTCGAGCAACACGAACCGGCTCTCGCGGTGAGGGACCGGCGACCGCTGTCCGCGGAGGAGACACAGAGCATGAGCCACCACCGGGACCACCGGGATCTCCCCATGCCCCCGCTGACGGGAGGCGAACCGTGCACGACCACCTACGGGTTCTTCCTCGACAGCTACGACCCGCACAGCGGTGAGGTGGTGGCGGCCGCGACGATGTGCCGCCGCTGTCCGCTGGTCCGGGCGTGCTTCGTGTGGGCGCTGGCCAACCCGGCGATGTCGACGGACGGCATCTGGGGTGCCACGACCCCGCCGCAGCGCAGGGAGCTCCGCAGACGGCTACGGCACCGCCTGGGCTCCCAGTCGATGAGACGGACGCTCAGAGCGGAGTACGCCAGAGCCGTGGCGGCGCTGCCCAGATCCTCGTAGCGGCGGGGCCGCGCGGGAGGGGCGGCTTCGCGGGAGGGGCGGCTTCGCGGGAGTGTCGCTGCCGGTCACGTCCGTGTGGCGGTCCCGCATCCCTCGTCGCGGTCCTTCCGCATGCGCTCGTCCATCGAGTCGCTCCGGTCGTACGGGTCGACCTCGGCGCCGTCCCCGGGACCCGAGGTCGCCTGCTCGGCGCTGAACTCGGGCGTGAGGTAGCCGGTGAAGGTGTCGCAGCCGCCGTTGGCGGTGTCCACCTTGTAGGAGACGAGGGAGAGTGTCCCCTTCTCGGTCACCACCTTCGCCGGGTCGTCCCAGCTCATCACGACCTCGCGGCGCACGATGGTGCGCGCGACCTCGTCACTTCCTCCCGCGGCGCGTACGACCGGGTAGACGTACGTGACATCGGTGGTCACCTCGACCGCGCCGCGCTCGCCCTCGCGGTAGGTGACCCGTCCCCGCGTCTTGATCACGTCCCCGACGAGCCGCACCTTCGACGTGTCGAACCGGCTGAACAGCAGCAACGGGTCGTCCTCCCGGCTGGGGGCGCGGAACGCCGTCGCCAGGAAGTCGGCGACGTCCTTCTGGTGCGGGTTGATCAACGCGATCGCCTTCCGCGGCCGTTCCCCGCGCAGCACACCGGGATCCAGGCTGGACTCGACGAGGAAGTCCCGGCTCCGGGCGAGCGCCTGCGCGACCTGGTCCTTGTTCATCCAGCCGGTCGCCCGTGCCGCGGGCAGGCTGATCCCCGCCGTGCCGTCGGCCCACCGCTCCGCGGGCGAGCCCCTGAACGGATGGTCCACCGTGGGCAGTTGGTCCGCCGCCGCGGTCGCCGGCGGCTTGTCCGGACGGTTCGTCTCCGCCGCGAGCGGCGCGTCGTCGCCGCCTCCGTCTCCGCCCGGGAGCCAGCCGGCCACCCGTCCCGGAGCCAGTGCCACGACCAGCAGACCGACCGCGACCAGCAGACCGGCCACGTACCAGATCTTGTTCCGTCGCCGCCGGACCGGCTGGTGGGTCCGCCAGCCCTCCGGCGTGCCGGGCTCCTCCCGCAGCCGCCGCGCCACCATCCGGGCCCGCGCGGACGGCTCCTCGGGCGCGTCCTTGGTCCCGGCCTCGGCCTCCCGAAGGAAGCGCTCCCACTCCTCGTCCGGTATGGACGACCCGTCCTTGGCCACGATGCGTCCCTGCCCCCTCCTACGCACCCCGGCCCCTCCCCCGGGGCCGCTTGTCGGGGTGCATCATCACACGCGCGTACGACTCGTGACGGGTCGGCCCCGCGCCAGTGGGCTCCGTGTGGTCCCGTATCGAACAACCAGACAACCGGACAGCCAACCGCCAAGGAGCAACGTTCAGTTGTCGGTGTGTTCACGATCGGGGTAGACCTTGAGGCCGACTGATGCCGTTGTGCCATGAGGGGAAACACGGAATGGGCGCTCAGCGAAACACGGGAGACGGGACGAGACCCGGACCCGCCGGAGGCTTACCCTATGTGCGGGTCGCGGTCCCCCTGCCGGTCTCCTCGGAGCCCCCTGAAGGCGCTCTGACCCCGGGTGACACCGCCGTCGCTCCAGCGGGCCGGGAGGCCGAGGGCTCACGCGCGACGGCCACCGCGAGCGGGGCCGACGTGGGCCGGGCCGACGTGAGCGGGGCCACCGTGAGCCGGTCAGGCGCCGAGCAGGCGGACGGGGAGCGGGAGAAGGGCGAGGAGCGGGAGAAGGGCGAGGAGCGGGAGAAGGCCGGGGGAACGGAAGCCGCAGCGGAGGGCACTGCGGAAGGCACAGCGGTCTCGGCGCGGGCCCGGAGCCAGGAGTCCGAGGGTGCGGAGTCGCCGGAGGGTCGGAAGGAGCCGGAGGGGGTGGTGTCCTCGGCCTTCGCGACGGCGGACGGAGGCGGTTCACCGGCCGACGCCACCGACGCCACCGACGCCGCTGGCACCGCTGGCACCGCCCACGCCGCGACAGCCGCCCACAAAGGCCCGAAGAAGCCGATGCTGGCCGCCGCCGCCATGGTCGGGGCGGTGCTCATAGCCGTTCCGTTCCTCCTGCTCGGGGGCGGAAACGACGACGACAAGAAGCAGAACACGTCGCGCGATGCGTCCGACACGGTCCTGGACGCGGGTGCCGCGGCCGGCGGACCGAGCGACTACGCCACCGAGAGCCCCTCCCCCACGCCGAGTAAGAAGCCGTCGGAGAAGCCGAAGTCGGAGAAGAAGGGGACAGCCTCGTCTCCGTCACCCGCGGACAGGTCCGCTGCATCCGGCGCCACGGCTGGAGCCGGAGCCGGCCAGAGCAAGAGCGAGAGCGAGAGCAAGACCAGGAAGAGCGGCAGCTCCACGTCGTCCGGCAGTGCCCGCGCCGCGGCCAACGCCGCCTCCAGCGCCACCAAGGTCCTGATCAAGAACGTGACGACAGCCATGTGCGCCGATGTCCCCAACTTCGGTGACGGGCGCGACGCGGACCCGGTCAACCAGTACTCCTGCGCCAACTCCGCCTCGGACAACCAGCTGTGGAACCTTCAGGTGCGCTCCCGCGGCGGCGGCCCCCGAGGAGCCCACCTCTTCCGGATCACCAACAACAAGGGCGGACTGTGCATGGACCTGCCCGACTACGGCGCCAAGCCGGCCGGGACGGCGGTCTCCCTCGCGCACTGCAACTCCACCAACAACGACAACCAGTTGTGGTGGCTCGACCCGCGAGCGGACGGAACCTACTGGATCCGCAACTTCGCGAGCGGCGGCCTGTGCCTGGACGTGAGCGGCTTCGCCACCGGGGGTTCCGACGCCCGTCTCACCCTCTATCACTGCAACGACAGCACGAGGGCGGACGACCATCACTGGTCCTTCGTCTGATCCGGTGGCCGGCGTCGGCGGTCGCACCGCCGACGCCGGTCAAGCACGACGCCGGTCAAGCACACGGCTCCCGGTCAGGTGGACCAGGTCACCTTGGACCCGTCCTTGATGACCACCTTGCCGTCCTTCCGCAGGATCAGCTTCGCGCCCGGGTGACCCCAGACGTCCGCCCCCCATATGGGCTTGTCCTCGCCGTTGTGGATCACGAGGTTGCCGTCCGTCTGGAACCGGGCCGTGTGTCCCTTTCCGAAGGTCATGGAGGCCCAGGTCGCGCGGCCGTTCTCGTTGTAGACGACGAGGTTGCCGTCCTCCTGCATGACCATCTTGATCCGGTTCGTGCTCCAGGACTCGCCGACGGAGAGCGTGCTCGGGGCCGTCACGGACGTACTCGTCCAGACCGGCGTCCTGGGCCGCGTCTCCTTCTTCTCCTGCGGCGTGGCCTTCGGGGAGCTCTTGGCGGCGGGGGTCGCCTTGGGCTTCGGTTCGGCGGCCGCGGCAGGCGGCTTCGCCGCGGCGCTCTTCGACGGCTTCTTGCTCGGGGTGGGGGACGGGCTCTCGGTGGCGTAGTCGCCCGGCCCTCCGGCAGGGGCACCCGCGTCCAGGACCGTGTCGGACGCCGTGTTCGACGTGTTCTGCTTCTTGTCGTTGTCGTTTCCGCCCCCGAGCAGGAGGAAGGGAACGGCTATGAGCACCGCCCCGACCATGGCCGCGGCGGCCAGCATCGGTTTCTTCGGCCCCTTGCGCGGCGTCTCCTGGCCCACGGCCGCGCCCACACCCATGGCGCCACCGCCCTGCGCCGCCTCGGCCGTGTCCGCATCCGCATCCGCGTCCGCGCCGACGGCGTTAGTGGTCGCCTTGGTGGCGGTCGCCTTGGTGGCGGTCGCCTTGGAGGTGGTTGCCTCGGTGGTGGTTGCCTCGGTGGTGGCGGGGGTCGCCCCGGTGGTGGTGGTCACGGCCTCGGCCTGCGCCTCTTCGGCCGTACGGGTGTCCCCGCCGGCGCCGACGGGCTCGGCGCGCTCGCCCTCGCCCTCGGCCTCGGCCTCGGCCGGCTCGCTCCGCCGGGCAGGGGGCTGGGCACCCGCGGTGGGCGGCGTGCCCGCCGCTCCGCTGTCTCCGCCGCGCGGGGCCAGGGCGTCGCCCGGGTCCTTGGCCGAACCCTGGATCGCCACCGCCCTGCGGATCGCTAACGCGGACTCGCGGGGCGTGCCCGGTGTGCTCGGCGGTGTGCTGCCGGAGGGGTCATGCTGACGCGCCATTCGACTTCCTTACTCATGTCGGCGGTTCGGTGTCAGGCCGGCCCGGTGCCGAAGGGCCCGATGCAGCGCACCGGCCACTGGTCGACGCTCGCCGGGGCCGACCGTCCGCGCACGGCTTCGTCCAGCCGGGTGAGCGCGGCACGGTCGGCGTCCGGGTCGGGCCTCATGGGGAGGTGGGGGGACAGTTCGCGCAGGAAGATCTGTACGGAGGAGTCGGCCCGGCGTACGTCCAGGACCCGGAAGGGAGTTCCGGGGGCGAACACCACTTCCTCGGGCCCTCCGCCGGTGTCGAGCAGTTGCCGTACGCGGCGAGCTGCGACCGACCAGACGACGTAACTGGCACCCGCCGTCATGGCCGGGCGCGTGGGGTCGAGAGGAGTGACGCTCACCAGGGCCGGATCGCGGAGCAACGCCCCGGGACGTGGTACGGGGAGGTCGGGGGCGGAGCCCGTGCCGCGCAGCACCACGCCCCGGTAGGAGGGCAAACGGTTCAGCGCCGACGCCAGGCACGCCGCGTACGGCGACATCTCCTCCTCGTACGAGCGCAGCGCACGGGTCACCGCCTCGTGGCTCAACCGTCCTTCCTCGCTGTGCAGGTACAGCCTCAACGCGATCAGATCGGCGCGGGCGGCTTCCTGCTCCTTGCCGCGCAACGCGGGCATACGGGCGAGCGACCGCGCGACGGCCGCGCCGTGCCGGTCCCACTCCGCGTCCGCCATCGCCCGGAAGGCGCTGCGTTCGGATTCGGTACTGCGGTGGCCCGGGCCGAACGGGACCGGAGGCAAGGGGGTGTCGAGTTGTTCGTCCGGGGCGATGTCCGGGGTCGGGACGGGCCTCGGGTCCGGGGTCGGGACGGGCCTCGGGTCAGGGGTCGGGGCGGTCCTCGGGTCCGGGGTCGGGGCGGTCCTCGGTTCCGGCTTCGGGTCCGGCATCGGGTCCGGCTTCGGGGCGGGCTTCGAGTCCGGCCGCGGGTCCGACTTCGAGGCAGGCTTCGAGTCCGCAGCCTCGTCCGGGAGAGTCCTTGTCGGAGGAGTCCGGCCCGCCGACTCCTGGGGGGCGCCTTGCCGCTCTGCGGGCCGTCGGCGCGCCACAGGCTTTTGGGCGGGCTCAGGAGCGGATTCCGTGGCGGGTACGGACCGGTTTCGGACCCGCGCCTGCTCCAGCTCCGGTTCTGGTTCCGGAGACCGCGCCGGCTCCGGCTCCGGCACGGGCGTCGGGGCCGCGGGCTCCCGACCTTCACGGCCGGTGGCCGCCGTCGTGTCCGGAGACGGCTTCGGAGACGGCTTCGGAGACGGCGTGGGCACAGGGGAGGACACGGGTGCGGGCACGGCTGCGGACGAGGTGGCCGTACTGGACGTCCCCGGTCGGGGAACGGGATCCGCCTCCGGCTCCTCACCGGAGATGCCCGGCGAGCGCGTGCCCTCGGTGCGCTCGGCGCGCTCGGCGGCCTCGGCGGCCTCGGCGGCCTCGGCGGCCTCCGCACGCTCGGCCCTTTCGGGCAGCGGAGAGCGAGGCCCCGGGCTTCCCGGAGCACCAGTGGCCCTGGCCTCCCCCGACACCTCGGGCAACCCCGAACCGACAGGCGAACCCACGCCCCCGGCCGGCACCGCCCCCGCAGACCCCGCAGGCCCCGCGGGTGACTCCGCCTCAGGTGCCCCCGGTCGCACCGGCGTCCTGGTCGGGGCCGTCGGGGCCGTCGTGGCCGGGGCGAAGCGGATGGTGCGGAGGCCCTGTGCCGCGGCCAGGCGGCGCAGTTCGCGGCCACCGTCCTGGGGGACACCGTGGACCTGCAGGGTCGCGCGCTCGCGCAGGTCGGGCGCGAGGGTGCCCAGCAGGCCCGACAGCGCCGGCCACAGGGAGCTGTCCAGCCGCTCGCCCGGGCTGCCGACCTCGACGAGCGGACCGGCCGGGCTCACCTGACGGGTCGTGTGGGGCAGCCGGGCGCCGCCGCGCGCGCCGACCCACAGGCCCGCCCTGGTGACCGTGACCTGCCACTGCTCGGACAGATCGACCACGCCCTCCTCCGGCCGGGTGGCCCCCGGTACCGGAGGGGTCCAGCGCAACAGCCGGGGAGGCGGAGCCTGTTCGGCGCCCCGGGCCGGTTGGCACATGACGGCGTCCACGAACGGCAGCCACTGGGGCGTTCCGTCGGCTCCGACCAGCACGGACCGTACGAAGTAGTTCCCCAGCGGGCGACCGGCGGCGATGAGGGGCAGGCCGGTCATCAGCTCCACCTCGGCGTCCAGCCGGTCGGACACCGACTGGGCGAGGGACAGCAGATCGCGCCGGCCGCCCGGGACGAGTCGTACGGCGGACCTGACCGGCTCCGGCAGCGCGGCGAGCAGGTCGGCGACCTCCCCCGCCGCGACGTCCTCGCCGTACGGCACGCCGACCACCACCGCCGGGCTCCGGGGATCGACCGGCACGGAGTGGTACAGGTCCCCCGGCCGGGTCGCGGCGGCCTCGGCGGGGCGCACCAGGAGCCCGGCCGGGATCTGTTCCACCACGCACCCGCCGTCCGTGCCCGCCGGCACCCCGCTCAGCGCGGTCTGCCACGACGGCGCGGGGCTGCGGGGGCCGAGCGGCTCCGGTCTCGCTCCCGGCGCGAACCGCCACCAGCCGCCGTCGGCTCCCGGCCCCGGCGCCCCCACGGGGACGGCGGGGACGAAGAGCGAGCCGCCCGGCACGAAGAGGGGCGGCCCGTCCGGGGCGTTCACCTCGAACCCCCAGGCGTCCGCGATACGGCGTGCCGTGGCGGGCCGCTCCACGCGGTCGAGACCGGCGCCGGCCATGACCAGCCGTACGGTTTCGGTGCCCTCGTCGCGTAAGGAGTCGAGCAGTTCGCTCAGCCGGGGCCAGAAGGTGTCGGCGCCCGCGCTCTCGGTGCCCGCGATCACGGTCACGGTCCCGTCGTCCGAGCGCTGACCGCGGGCCAGGTCCGCGATGTCGGTCGGGCTCAGGGCGTCGTCCGACGGGGAACGGAGCAGCAGCAGACCCTCGTAGTCCTCGACGAGGACCGCCTCGGCCGACTCCGCCACGTCGGCCGCCACGTCGCCGAGGGGCGCCGCGCGGCCCCGCTCGCGGCCCGTCGTGGGCGAAGGCCTGCCACCGCGGCGCCGGCCGAAGGCACCGCCCCAGCGGCTCACTTCCGGCCCCCGGCCGGCTTTCCGGATCGGTACGGGTACGGGTTCTCGCTCATGTGCCCTTCGGTCACCAGACAGGGGTCGGCCAAGGCCGCGACTCTACGGACTGAAGATGGAGAGGGGATGACCGGGAGATCAACCCACGTCGTCTCCGGATGCCTCGTCAACTTCCTTGTGCTGCAAGAATTTTGACACTGTGCGCTCATGACGGCTCCGCCCGGGTCGTGGCCCCGGCCGCGGCCGGGTAGTAGACACCGCCGACGTACGCCAGCACGACGACGGGCCCGGTCACCGGGCCGAACGACCGTACGCGGCCGTCCGGTTCGGTGAGGACGAGCCGGATACCGAGTTCCTCGGCGACCAGTGCGGCGGTGGTCGCGGTGAGGTGCCCGCCGCCCGGACCCTGGCGCAGGAGCCGGTAGCGCTGCGCGAGGGTGAGCGTGACCTCGGCGGCCGTCAGTGACTGCCCGCTGAGCACGGCGAAGGTGCTCTGGGCCTCGCTGAGCTGCAACGGGACCCCGGCGGCGGTGAGTTCGGCGACGGACGGTTCCGGCCGGCCGCCCAGCCAGTCGGGTCCGGCGAGCAAGGGGGCCCTGTCCGCCGCGTCGGGGGCGCCGAGCCGGTACTCGGCCCAGCGGTGCAGCGCGGCGGGGCCGTCCGGCCCCGCCAGCGCGGCGGCGAGGCCGTTCGCCGCCACCGGCGCCGGCGCCGCGCCGTCCCGCAGTGCGCGCGCCAGCGCCTCCGCGAACCTGTCGCCGTCGCCCGGCACCTCATACAGCCGCAGCGGGACGCCGCCGAGGTCGAGGGTGCCGGGACCGGTCCACACCGGGGTGGGGGCGGACGCGGATGCGGATGCGGAGGCAGGCGCGGACGCGGACGCTGATGCGGATCCGGAGGCAGGTGCGGACGCTGATCCGGAGGCGGCGGCCTGGACGGACGCCTGGTTCCACATCTGCCACCGGTGGTACCGCCAGACATGGGGCAGGCGCGGGAGCACGTGCTGGACGATGTCGTCGTACATCTGCCGGGCACCACCGCCGTACGTGTCCGGCGACGTCGCGAAGACCCCGTCCAGCCACACCAGCGTCGCCTCGGTCCGGTCGTCCACCGGATGACGCCGTACGGCGTCACGCACCGCCTCGTACTTCCGCCGCAGGTGACGGATCCGGTCCACGTGGAAGGCGTGATCGCCCTGGCCCTCGGGACGCTGCGGGAGTTCCAGTTCCTCGCGTATGACGTTCAGGTCGTCGTAGCTGAAACCGCGCTCCTCGGCGTAGACCTCGACGGGCTTGGGCCACCAGGAGCCGGGCTCCGGGGGCTCGTACTGCCCGTCCAGGGGCCCGCCCCGCTCGAACTTCTTGGAGTACCGGCCGGACGCAGTGGGCGGTTCCGACACCAGGACGCGGTGGTAGCCGGGTGCCATGCCCCCGCTGGGGGTGCTTCCGTCGCCGACGTCGCGCCATGCCGCCATGCGGGAGGAACCGGTCGCCCCGACGTCCTCCAGATAGCTGACCTGGTGACCGATCAGCGCGACGGCCTCCAGGTTCCCGGAACGGAAGCCGAGGTGCTGCAGGTCGTGGTGACGGTCGAGGTAGTCGTAGAGCCGGTACTGGCCGTTGCGCGTCTCCCCGCCCCACGCCGCCAGCCCCTGGTCCGTGCCCTTCCAGAAGCCGGTGATCTCGTGGATCGTGTCGATGCCCAGCTCACCGCGCATCTCCGCCACGAGCCGGCCCCACTTGCCGCCGTCCTCCGGATCACCCGTGGAGTCACCCGTGATGATCACCGAGTCGTACTCCCCGGCCACGTCCCGCAGGATCTGCCGGACGCCCTGGAAGCTGGTGTCGTGCTCCATCCGGCCGCGCAGGTTGGCCCACTGCCTGCCCTTGCCGCTGAAACGGGACCACAGCACCAGGACCTTCCCGCCGGACGGCGGCAGGTTGACTCCCTTGCCCGCCAGCCAGGCACCGATCTCGTCGTCGTGTCCCTGGTTCAGTCCCCAGTGGGCGCGCACGTCCTCGCGCAGCTCCGGGGAGAAGACCTCCGCGATGTAGTCGGTGCCGGCCGCGACGTTCCACAGTCGCCCTTCCTCGAACATCTCCTCGTAGGTCTCGTCGACTCCCCAGTCCTCCTGGGCGATACGGGTGGCCTCACGGTTCAGCGCCGGCCAGACGCTGGAGGTCTCCATCGAGTCGACGTCCACGAAGTGGATCCGGCGGGCCTCGATCCCGGTGGCACCGTAGAACTCGGCGATGGCCCGCGACTTGTCCCTGACGGCGTCATGGCCGGGGTCGCCGGGTGCGGGGCCACGGGCGATGAGAACGTGCAGGTTGGGGTTGTGGATCAGAGAGGCCGAGATACCGAACTGATCGCCGGCCGAATAGCCCGGCTGCATGATCATCATGTTGTCCTGGTCGCGGCCATCGGCCGACGGCCGCGGTGACGCGTCCGCCGGTGCGTCCTCCACGTCCACGTCCGAGTCCACGTCCGAGTCCGCGTCGTCGTCCGAGTCCTCGTCGATGTCCATGTCCGAGCCGGAGTCCGAGCCGGAGTCCGGATCGGAGTCGGAGTCGGAGTCGTCCGGCTCCGGAGGGCCCCCCGCCTGCCGGAAGCGCGACGCCCCGTACCGCGGGTCCACGGCACCGTCGACCACCGCGTGCTGCGTCGACGACGACTCCCTGAAGCCGGCCAGCCCCTCCGTACTGGTGTCCCCCGTGGCGTCGATGACCACCGCGCGGGCCTCCACCGGGGCGAACCCCGGCCCGCCCGGCAGCAGACGCACCCCGTCCTGCGACATGTCCACCCACACCGGACCGGCGTCCTGCTCACCCGGCTCGTAGTGCGGGTAGTACACCGCGAGCGCGTGCCCGGGGCCCGAGGTGCTGCGGGTCAGCACCAGGGCCAGACTCCCCTGTCCCTTCGCGGCCACCGCGTCCGTCACCGCGCCCCAGGAACCCACCCGGCTCCAGTCCGCGCCCAGACCCAGCCGGTCCCAGGCACGCCCCGTGCCCACCGACTCGTCCCCGAGCGCCCGGCCCGACCGCACACCGCCACCCGACCGTGCACCGCCACCCTGACCCGGACGGCGCGGGAAACGACGGTCCCGCAGCCCCTCCACCAACGCCACGCACAGCCGCAGATCGGCCGCGTCCTCGACGCCCGGGACCAGGGGCAGCCCGCCGAGGCCCGCCACCACGTCCCGGTGCACCTCGTGCGCGACGTCGCTCAGCTGACGCGGCGACCACGCATCGGTATCGGTCCCGGCTCGGGGGGCGAGAGGCGTGGGGGTCTGTCCGAGGGGCAGCGCCAGCCGGTAGTGGCGGTCTTCGAGGCTGAGGACCAGGGGCGGGCGTTCGGCCTCCGCGTCGGCCTCGGCGTCCTCGACGAGACCCCCGAGGTTCCCTCCTCCCGGGCGGCTCCCCGGCGCGAAGTGGTCGAACGTGCCGTCGTCCCTGACCACGGTGACCTCCACGCCGAAGGTGCGGGCGACGAGCATCGGGAGCAGGTCCGCGGCGGAGTGGTTCCATCCGGCCTCGGTCCCCGTCCCCGTCCCCGTCCCCGTCCCGGCCTCCGTCCCCGTCCCCGTCCCGGTCCCGGCCTCGGACCCGCCGTCACCGCGCCGCAGGAGCTGGGCGACCGCCAGTCCGGCGCGGGCCTCGGGGCTCAGGTCGGCGGCGTGCGGGATCAGTCCTCCGAGGGCGTCGAACTCGCGGCGGGCCGGGGTGTCCGTTCCCAGGTCGAGGCCCGCCTCGTCGATCTCCCCCGTGCTGAAGGTGTCGGTGTCGTCGGGGGTGACGAAGGCGAGCAGGTCCGCGTCGGCCGGGTCGGTCAGCCGGGCGGCCAGCAGTCTGCGCAGCCCGGACACCGCGTCCGGGCTCGCGGGGTCGATCCCGGCCCGGGCGAGGAGTGCCGGGTCCAGGCCCTGGGCGAGCGCGCGGAAGAAGGACTCGCCGTCCGCCGGGCCGTCGTGGAGGGCGTAGGTCTCGTTCCCGGGCGCGGGCGAGGTGAGCCGGGCGGCAGGTCCGGTACCGGTCCTGGTGTAGCGGGGGCGCGCCGGGGGCGGCGCCACGACCGGCCGGGGCGGGGCCTGGTAGGTCACGTCGGGCGGTGGGGTGCGGCCGTCGAGCTGCTCCCTGCCCTCCTCGGTGGCGGCCAGCCGGTACCAGCGGGTGAGCTGGTCGGTCCCGGCCCGTACCCGGTGGTACTCCGCCGCGGCGCGTTCCGCCGTCTCCCTGAGCCCGTCCAGCTCCGCGCGCCGGGCCTCCAGGGCGTCCTGTGCCGTGTTCCGGCGGGCGACGGCGGCGTCGAGCGGCCGCTGGGCGGCGTCGGCGGACAGCCGGGCCGCCTCCAGCCGGGCGGTGGCCCCGGCCCGCTGGACGCGGGCGTCCTCGACCCGTCGGTCGGCAGCCGCGCGCAGGTCGGCGGCCTGCGAGGTGGCCTCGGCCAACCGCGCCACGGCGGCGTCGCGTTCGTCCCGCAGGAACTCGGCCCAGCCGTCGTGCTCGGGGGCGGTGTCCTCCGCGTCGAGGGCGTCGAGGGCCGCCTGCGCGTCGTCCACGGCGCGCTGCGCGATGCCGTGGTCCCGGACGGCGTCCGCCTCGGCCCGGCGCAGGGCGGCGCCCGCCGCGTCGTCGGCGTCGCGGGCGAGGTCGAGCGGGATCGTGGCGGCCCGGGCGGCCGGGCGCGCGTCGTCCACGGCGCGCTGCGCGGTGTCGACGGCCTCCCGCAGATGGATCGCGGTGCGCCGCTTCGTCCAGTAGGCCTTGTCCGCGTCGACGAACGCCTCGCTCGCACTGCCGACCGCGTCCCACGCCGTGCCGACTCGCTCGGGGAAGGTGGCGTCGGTGACCAGCATCAGCTCGCGGGCGACGTCCTCACGTATCCAGGCCAGGACGTACGCCTCGGACTCCATCGCCTGCGGACCCGGCCTCGCCCGGCCGCCGAAGGTGCCCCGCAGCGCGGTCGCGGCCTTCGAGTCCTTGATGCTCCGGTGCACGTCGCCGGCGCTGACGAAGGTGGCGGGTACCGCGAACAGGAATGTGCGCCCGGTCTTCGGTTTGAGGTTCCGCGACGTCAGGTGTTCGTCCACCACCGGCATCGCGTCACCGTCGAGGTCGTTGGGGCCGGGAACGAAGACCCCCATCTGGTTGGACCCGGCGTCGCCCTGCGAGTCGTACAGGAAACCGCCGCCGAGGTTTCCCGACTGCGTGTGCTCTCCCGCCGTCGAAGTGCCCGCGTTCTCGCCGTACCACCTGAGCACCTCCTGCCTCTGGCCGTCCGCGACCGTCAGCAGCAGGGCGCGGCTGAAGTCGGGGGTGGAGCGCAGGGACAGCTCGCCGGTGTCGGTGCCGACGAAGGACTTCTCGGTCAGCCCCGCGATCTGGTAGCCCTCGGGCTCCAGGGTGCGGGGGTAGAAGGACGTGATGGCCATGTAGCCGGTGCCGTCCTCCAGCGCCTGCGCGGTGCCGGTGCCGAGCCGGGTGAGGCCGGTGTTCCTGGTCTTGCGGAGGAGTTCGGTCAGAGTGGCGGCGCCGGGGCCTGTGTCGGCCTCCAGGGCACGCAGGGAGAAGCCGGCGTCGTACGCCCTGGTGAGCAGGAGCGCGTTGGCCACTCGGATGTTCTCCATCCCCACGATCGCCCGGGGATGGAAGCCGTTCTCGGGGAAGACGAAGGGCCGCTCGACGCCGTCGCCGTACCGGACCCGCAGTTCGTGTCCGGGCTGCGGAAGGGGCACGGGCCGGGGCGCACCGGCCAGGGCGGGATCGCTGGACGGATCGGGGGCGGGCAACGTGGCGGAAACGTCCTCGTCGGAAGAACTCGCAACGTCGGAAGAACCGGCAACATCGGATGAACCGGCAACGTCGTCGAGAGCCCCGTCCCCCTCCTGTGCCACCGGCTCCATCAGGCTCAGCGGCACATGCTCGCGCAGCTCCCCCACGCCGTGCTCCTCGACGATCCGCCGCCTGCCCAGGAAACGGTCGAGGGCCGTGACGGTCTCCGTGTCCGTGCCCGTGCCCGTGTCCGTGCCCGTGTCCGTGCCCGTGTCCGTGCCCGTGCCTGGGCTGTCGTCCGCCTCCAGCGTGATCCGCATGGTGTACGGGGTGACGATCTCGGCGTGCGGTTCGGTGGCAGCCGTCCGGTAGATCGTGACGGTGGTGGTCGCGTGGCTCGACGCGATCGTCTGTTTGCCGGCTCCGCTCTCGGTGTATGTGGGCCCGGCGCCCAGGACGGACGGGTTGCCGGTGTACACCACCTGGCTGGTCTGGATCCCGATGTCCGCCCCGGACGAGGCCTCCGAGTTCTCCTGGACGGTCTCGACGGCCTGCCGGTTCTCCTCCACCTCCACGCTGTGGTCGAGCCCCTGGAACACGGGCGTCCCGGGGATCAGCTCGACCCGCGCCCGTACCCACCGACTGCCGATCCGCACGCCGTCCCAGCCCATGCGCCCGACGGTGACCATCGTCGAGGGGCCGGTGGTCGTCATCTCCCCCTTCAGGGCACGCGTGGCGCGGGCCGTCACCAGCTGGCGGATCTTCTCCCGGCTCTCCTCGTCGAGCCCCAGCCCGCGGATCCGCTCCTCGAACGCGAGCAGCGCACCGGTCGGGTCCAGCGCGTTCACCGCGTACGTGCCGAAGGGGGCGCCGCGCAGCCACGGTTGTGGCGACCAGAGGTGCGCGGTGTAGCGGGGGACCTCGCCCATCCCGTCGTCCAGCAGACCCATCCGGTGGGCGCTCTTCTCCGGCAGGTGCCCCAGCAGGCCGGCGGGGGTGGTCAGTTCCGTCCCCGCCGCTCCGGCGAGCGCCGACGGGACGAGCGGGCTGCCCGCCGCGGCCCGCCCGAACCGGCCCGTCCCGAGCCGGCTCGCCGTCAGCGCGAACCAGTGCTGCACATCGCCGGCGACCAGCACCTGGTGAGTGCCCCCACTGCGGTTCACGTCCGTGACGACGCTACGGATGACGTTGCGGCTTCGCGTGCCGGCCAGGGAGACGGGGTTCGCGACGAGCGCGTACGTGCCCAGGAGCCCGTGCCCGGGGTGCTGGGCGGAGTTGTAGCCCAGTTGGCCGCCGAAGACGAAGGTCCTGCTGTTGCCGATCTTGCCGGCCGCCTGCCGGGTGCCGCCGAGGGCCGTCTCGGTGGCCATGGGCACCGACCCGGTGAGGGGGCGCAGGGCCCCCACCGTCGTCGCGTACCGGAAGGTCCCCCACAACTCGGCGGCGGGACCCTTGCCCAGCAGGCCGCTCGCCGTCAGGCCCAGCGGCCCCGAGCTCTGGTCGAAGCTCGCGGTCAGGTACTGGGGCGTGAAGACCCGGACGATCGCCTCGTGGGTGGGGGCGGACTCCTTCACCAGCTGCCAGGCGCTGCCCGACGCCGTTTGCAGGACCCGGTTCACCTCCGCGACCAGCTGGGGCGAGAGCACCATGCTCACGATCACGAAGGGGTGCTGCCGGAACTCCCGGAACTGGTCCGTCCCCCGCCCGGCGAGCCGTCCGGCATGCGGGTCGCTGCCGCCGCCGGGCAGTACGAGGTCGCCCTTCGCCAGGGCGAGGGCGCGCTGGGTGCTCATGGGTGCGGGCTCGGGCTCGGTGGTCAGATACGGGTTGAGCGCGCCGTCGGCGTGCGGGTCGGCCACGGGGGCGTGCTGGGCGGGGATGCCGATCAGCACCTGCCCGGTCACCGGGCCGCCGCCCCTGAGGTGCCCCTGGGGCGTCCGCCCGAAGAGGATGTCGACCGGCTCGTCGAGGACCAGGAGCCCCGGCAGTCCGAGGCCGAGGCCGCGGATCAGCCCGCGGGGCCGCCAGAAGCCGCTGAAGGTCATGGTGAGTTCGAGGCGGAACCGGTACAGGTCGGTGGGTTGGTTGCTCACCGACACCGGCTCGTGGGTGACCGTCGAGCCGAAGGCGCTCTCGGCCTCCCACTGCCATCCGGTGCGCGCGCCCAGCGTCAGGCCGAGCGTGTTCCTGCGCAGCCCGGTGTCGTCGGTGTTGTTGTCGCGGCCCGAGAGCGTGCCCTCGAAGCCCAGGTCCACGCCGCGTTTGGCGCTCGTCTGGCCGTCCATCCGGTCGGTGCCCGGGGCGCTGAAGCGTATTCCCTCGTCGGTGTCCCTGCCCTCGTACCGGCGCCCGGTCAGTGTTCCGTGGACCCGGAGGGTGTAGTACGTCTGCCCGACGGCGTCGGGGTCGGTGAGCCGGATCGGCAGGCCGACCGTGGTCAGCGCCTCCAGGTTGGAGGTGACGTTCTGCTGGGACAGCACACCGAGGATCTGCAGGGTGTTCTGGAGGGCCGTGTGGTACTTCGCCGGGTCGGACCACTGGGGCGGCACCGGCAGGCCGCGGGCGGCGTCGAGCACGCTCCGCGGGTCGCGTCGCATCATGTCGTGGAAGCGGGCGCGCCAGCCCTTCGGCAGGTTCAACTGGTCCAGAGGCACGACGAGTCCCCGGCGCCGGGCGGCGACCTCGCTCACCACGCTGTCGGCGAAGGCGTCCAGCAGCGTCCGGCCGACACCGTCCGCGTCGTCCGGTACGACCCGGGTGCGCCGGCCGTCGTCGAAGGTGAACTCCTTCACCCGGTGCATGCCCAGGGTGCGCGGCCGGTCCACGGTCAGGTAGGCCGGGACGAACGGCGGGTTCCGCAGGGCGAGCGAGGTCCCGTCGTCCCATCCGGCCAGCCGCCGCGCCTCGGAGCTGGTCATCCGGTCCAGGCTCCAGGTAAGGAACTGCCGGGGCGGGCCGCCGTCACCGGCGCGCCGTACCCGTACCGACTTCATGACCAGGTACAGGGCGGTCTTCGGGCCCTTGACCTGTCCCACCGACTTCAGGGCACCGGCGCCGCCGAGGCCGGCCTGGTAGGTCCGCGCGAACGAGTACTGGGCGTTCGGCCCGGCCTGGAACCGCAGGTCGAACGGCGCCACACCCGGGTCGAAGAAGTTGAACGCGGGTCCTGCGACGGCCTGCAGCAGCAGACTGGTGCCCTTCGCCCGGCTGCGCTCGCTGCGGACCGTGGAGGTGTTGACGTCCCGCATCTCGGCCTTGTCGGTCTCCCCGACGAGCACGGCGGCGCGGGGGATCAGCTCCTCGACGACGAAGACGCCCAGCGGTGACTTCTTCTTGTCGTCGGCGAACAGCGGCGGGGTGGTGATCCGGCCGCGCGCCAGCGTGCCGCCGTGCCGCTGGAAACTGTCGGCCGAGAAGAACGTGTCCAGTTCGTCGTACGCGGAACTGCCCGGCAGGGCACCGATGAGCCCGACGGCCCAGTCGCGGATCGCCGCCACCGGCCCGAAGCCCTCGACACGGACCAAGCGGTACTGCGAGTTCCGGTCCAGTCCGATGGACCGGGGGATCCGGCCCGGCTCCGGAATCCTCGTCACGCTGTCGGGCAGCCGCACCCGCAGCCCGTCGCGCACGCCGAACCCGAACCGCTCCGATGCGGTCGGGTCGGTGTCGGTGCCCGTGACGGCACGGCCCGCCGCGTCGGTGATCCGTATCTCGTAGTGGACGTCGTCCAGATACGTCCGGGAGTCGTCGAGCGTACGGGTCTCCATCTGGTTCTGCCGCTGGTCGGTCAGCGTGTAGCCGACCTTGTTGATGAAGCCGAACCGGAAGGCGAGGCGGCCGAAGCCACCGAACGCCGCGGTGCTCGCGGGGCCGAGGGGCCCGCCGAGGCCGAACTGCGAGTTGGCCTGCATGTTCTTCGTGAACCCGAACGTAGCCGCCGCCCGGTGCATGCTGTCGATCTTCGCGGCGTGGCCGAGGCCGTCGTCGAACGGACTCCAGTTCCCGCGGTGGCGCGTGTTGACGTACAGGACCCGGACTTCTCCGGCCTCGTTGACGTACGGGAACGGGCGCCCGCCGTCCGTCAGAGTCTTCGGCTTCTCCCGGAGCGTCCGCCGGATGTCGGTGAGCAGTTGGGTGTCGTCGGAGAGCCGTGCCCCCGGCCGCCGCCGCAACTCGTCCCGGATCTCCCGGGCCACCGCGTCGGTGCCGCGCAGAACGACCGCGCTCTGGCCGAAGGTGCTCGGGCTGGCGAGGAGTTCCGCCCGCTCGGCGTCGGTCAGACCGTCCGGCAGCAGAGCCTCCAGGTCGTCCACGTACTTGGGCATGCTCCGGCCGTCCTCGAACCGCGCCGGGGTACGCCGTCCGGTGGGCGGGGGCGCCATACGGCGGTCGAGTACGGGCTCGCGGTCGGTGGTGGTGGTGGTGGACGAGAGTGCGGTGCTGGTGGAGGGCTCGGGAGTGGTGGACGGCTCGGGGGTGATCTGGTCGGCGGGTGCCGGCGGAGCCAGTGCCGTGATCTGGTCCGCAGGCTCCTCCTCCGGCGGCTGCTGTTGCTCCGGCTGCGGCTGCGGCTGCGGCTGCGGCTGCGGCTGCGGCTGCGGCTGCGGGGTGGGCGCGGCCGTCTCCGGCTGCGGGGTGGGCGCGGCCGTCTCCGGCTGCGGGGTGGGCGCGGCCGTCTCCGGCTGCGGGGTGGGCGCGGCCGTCTCCGGCTGCGGCTCCGTGGACGTGGTCCTCGTCCCGCTTCTGCGGAACAGGGACACGCCGTACCGGGAATCCGAGGCGCCGTCGACGACCACGTGCTGCGTCGACGACGACTCCCGGAAGCCGTCCAGGGCGTCCTCGTCGACCGCGCCCGTGGGGTCGACGACCAGCGCCCGCGCCTCCACCGGCGGGATCTCCGGGTCGCCCGGAAGCACCCGCACGCCGTCCCGCGTCATGTCCACCCAGACCGGACCGGCGTCCTCCTCGCCCGGCGCGTAGCGCGGGTAGTACACGGCGAGGGCGTGCCCCGGCCCGGAGGTGCTGCGGGTCAGGATCAGCGCGAGACTGCCGGGGCCCTTCTCGGCCAGGGCGTCCGTCACCGCGTCCCAGGAACCCACCCGGTCCCAGTCGGCGCCGGGCGCCAGCCGGTCCGTGACACGGCCCGTCCCCAGGGCCTCGTCGCCCAGCGACCGGCCCGCCCGCGCGCCGCCTCCCGGCCGCTGCGGGAAGCGACGGTCCCGGACGCCCTCCACCAGGGCCACGCACAACTGCCGGTCCGCCGCGTCCCCGGGCTCCGGCAGCTTCCCGAACCTTCGCACGATCTCGCGGTGCACGTCCTGCGCGACGTCGGACAGTTCCCCCGACGTCCACACGTCGCCCGGCGACACGGAGCCCTGGCCGAGTGAGCCCGGGGTGGAGAAGCCGAGGTACGTCCCGATGGCGCTGAGGTCCAGTGGGGCGAAGCCGCGCTGTGAGCGGGAGTTCTTGATGCCGAACCGGGCGAGTTCCTCGTCCTTGCGCTGTGCGCGGGAGGTCTCGCTCGATCCGCCGAGGTCGCCCCACCACGGGACCGGGGCCTCGTTGCCCGTCACCTCGGCGTTGGCGACCACCCACTGCCCGGCGAGCGTCGGCACCTTGTTCAGCGTGATCCGCTGGTAGCCGATGGCCGGAGCGTGCCAGGTCTGCATGCGCTTGGCCTGGCGGTTGCCGGTCTCCTCCAGATAGCGGACCTGGTGCCCGATGAGGGCGTACGCCTCCAGGTTGCCGCTGCGGAACCCCAGGTGCTTGAGGCCGCCGCCGAACTCCAGGTGCCTGAGGTCGCCGGAGGTCCGTGCGAGGTGGTCGAAGACCTGGAGCTGGTCCGCGCGCGTCCCGTCGGGGAACGACTGCCGCCAGTCGTCGTCCTTCCAGAACTCCGTGAGGTCGTGGACGTTGTCGTACTGCTCGGACAACCGCTCCAGGGCGCCGTTGTGCGCGCTGTCGCCCGCGATGATCACGTTCGTGGTGGGCGGCAGGCGGTCGATGATCTGCCGCAGCCCCTCCGTACTGCTGTCGTGCTGCGGGTGCGCCTCGCCCTCCTGGCGGCTGCCCAGCCGTGACCACAGGACGACGTGGGGCCCGCTCTCCGGCACACCCCGGGCCGAGAGGAAGCGCCGCACCTCCTCCGTACGGGGGGAGGCCAGGCCCCAGGCCGCACGGATCCCGGCCCGTTCGCGCCCCTGGCCGCGCCACAGGTTCGCCACTTCGCTCGTCGCGTACGAGGTCGGCTTCTGGAGCCGGGCGCTGCGCAACCCGGGAGGCACCGCGGGGCTCATGTCCGTGTAGGGCACGGCCTTGTAGCCGTTCGCGAACTGGGTGTACTGGCTGTGCGGTTCGGCGGAGTGGAGGACGTGGACGCGTGCTTCCTGGTCCCGCAGTGCGGCGTCCCGCCGGGCGGTGAGCCGGGACAGCTCCGCCGCGCGTTCCGCCGGCGACAGGCCGGTGTCCGCGTCGAGGGCCGCCACCGCGTCGGCGTACCGCGCGTGCACCGGAGCGGTGAGGGTCCTGCGGATGAAGGGGCCGACCTGGTCGGGGTGGTGCGGACCCGTGAGCACGCCGAGACGCAGCCGCGGGTTGAGCGTGAGGGCGGTCGCGATGGCGAACATGTCGCCGCTGAAGTTGCCCGCCGTGAGGATCAGCGCACGGAACGGACCGGGCCCGACCCGGAAGACGTCGGCGAGGTCCGTGAGGGCGTCGCGCAGCCGTCCGGCGTCCTCCGGCGTGGCGCCGAAGGCCCGCCACTGTGCCGACAGCGCCTCACGGGTGGCCCTGGTCGCGATCAGCCGGCCCAGCACCTGGCTGAACTGCGCGGTCAGGTCGTCCCGCCCTCCGGCCGGTGGCCGGGCGGCGTACTCGGCGCCGCGCCGCCTCACCAGTTCCTCGGCGAGCGTCGCCTCCAGGCCCGGGTTCGCGCCCAGCGTCCACAACAGGTCGAACAGGGCCGCAGCCCGCTGCTGGTCGTTCGCGCCGACGGCCAGTGCGTACGCCGTGTCGACCGCGGAGTCGACGACGGACGGGAGCGTGTGGCCCCGGACCTCCGCCGTATCGCCAGTATCACCCTTGTTGCCCGTATCGCCCGTATCGCTCGTATCGCTCGTATCGCGGTGGGCGGCGCCATCGGGTCCTTCGGGGCTGATGGTGACGTCGACGCCGTCGATGGTGCCGCTGAGCGCGCGGGGGTCCCGGGGGTCCTGGCGGAGCACGTTGGGCGGGGAGCCGGCCGGGCTCGGGAAGTGCCGCGCCAGGGCCCGGTTGACGACGTCCTCGTACTGCCCCACCGACGGCGTGCCGAGCCGGAACTCCAACTGCCCGATGGGGCGCGGACTGTTGAACCGCACGCTGACCTGGGCACCCCCGGTGAGCACGGCGGGGTGCCGGATGTCCCTCATCGGCGCGCCGCTCGTGACGAGGCTGTTCAGGAGCGCGCCGACCTTCCGGCCCACCTCCAGCGTCCGTTGGTTGGCCGCGGGCGTGCTCCCGGGCTCGAAGGCCGCCCCGGGCGGGACGGCCGGCCCGGGCGCGGCGGTCGAGGACGAGGCCGAAACCGAGGCGGAGGCCGAGGCCGAGGCCACCGCCTGGGCCGACGCGAGGTGTATCTCGCGGCTCTCGGTGCGGGGCCGGCCGTCGGCGACGTAGGAGAGCAGCACCTTGTGCCGGGTCCCGGCCTTCAGTTTGGCCTTCGGCTTGGGCACGGTGATCTCACCCGCCCGGTCGGCGGCGCCGATCCGGTCCAGGATGAGGGACTTCAGCTCGTCGGCGGTCACACTCGCGCCGTCGATCGTGACGGTGAGGTTCCCGTCGGCACCGTTCTCGTCTTCGGTCGCCGCGTCCCAGAGCTCCTCGATCTCCTTGACGGTCTCGTACGGCGCGGTGAGGCCGATGGGAGCCTGGGAGGGCGGATGCGCCGGCCGCAGGTGAGCGGGCGGCAGCAGCCCGGCGGGGTCCTTCGAGGCCGTGGCCATCGGCGCGGGCGGGGCGGTGAGCGGATGGTCGGGCACGGCCGGGCCGGAGTCGGTGACGTCCTCGATGGTCCGGAGGTAGTGCGGCAGCAGGCCGGGCTCCGGCAGCGTGTCCGGGTCGGCCATGATCCCGGTGCTGTCGACGGCGGCGTTCTTGACGCGGCGGAAGAGCGACCACGGGTCGAGGGACCGGTCCTTGAGGCCCGCGTAGTGCAGCATCTCGTGCAGCGCTCGCGCGCTGTTGAGGCGACGCCGCCTGGCGTTCTCCTCCGGCCCCAGGGACGGGTCCTCGGCGTACAGCTGGAACTCGAACTGGTCGAACGAGGTGGGCTCGTCCACCCTGCTGAGCTTGATGGCCTCGGGGTGGTCGGGGGCGTGGACGAGGTTCAGGTCGATGTTGAGCTGGTCACCGGATGCCGGCAGGGGGTCCGGCCCTTCGTTGACGAGGGTGTCGAGCAGCTCGCGCAACGAGTCCTGGTAGTCGTGCAGTTGGTCGGCGGAGAACCCTTCGCCGAAGCTCACCGGCAGGTTCAGCGTCAGGTTCCGCACCCAGCGGCCGTCGTCGGCCTGGACGCGCTCGATCGACACCCGGATGACGGTGTCGCGCCCGCCCAGCGTTCCGGGCCCGCGCCCCTCCCCCGCCGCCAGCGGGTCGGCGGCCGGGTCGTACCGCTCGGTCCGCAACGGGACCGAGGGCGCACCCTGCTGCCGGTCGCGCCACTGCTCCGGGCGTATGGGTTCCAGGACCGCGGACGCCGACACCGGCGCGAGCCCGGCTTCCACGGACTCCGGCCCGGTCTCCGGCGCCGGCTCCAGCCCCGGCTCCAGCCCCGGCTCCGGTGTCCGCCGGCTCGTCCCGACGTCGTGGCCGGACTCGGCCGAGGGGGGAGCGTCCTGCCGAACGGAGTCCGACGGCGTGTCCGCGGACACCGGGATCCGGGTGTCACCGGTCGAGACGGTCGGCGGGGCCTCGGACTCGGTCCGCACGGGCCGGTACGGCGGCGGAACCTCGGAGTCGGCCGACGGCGCGGTCGTACGGGGGCCGGGCTCCTCGGTGGAGGGGGTACGGGTGTCGGCGGCGCCGTCGTCCGGGAGCGGCGATGCGGTGGAGTCGTCGGTGCCGACGGGGACGGCGGGGTCGGCGGGGTCGGCGGGGTCGGCGGGGTCGGCGGAGATCTGGGGCCGTTGCTGGGGGGCGGCTGCCTGTGGTCCTCCGGCCGTGGCGCCGGCCTGTGTACCGCCGACCGGAGTGCCGACGCCGGGGAGCGGCGCCGGTGAGGTCGGCTGCTCCTCCTGGTCCGCCACCGCGTCCTGGGACGTCGTGCCCGGCTCTGGGGCCTGCTGTCGAGCGCCTGCTTCGGGACGGGGAGTGGCGGAGTCGGGTCCGGAGTCCGCGTCCACGTCCTCGGCCACGTCCACGTCCACGTCCACGTCCACGTCCACGTCCACGTCCTCGACCGACGGTGCGAACGCGTCGTCGTCCCTGAACGACGCGTTCCCCGACGGGGTGGGCGCGTTGGAGCCCACGGTGGGGATGTTCGACGGCGAGTCAGCGGACGGTACGTCAACGGGCGCCGCGGCCGGCGACGGGTTGAGCGCCGAGAAGACGGACTCGCTGCCCGAATCGCCGTACGAGGGAGGCGAGTTGTCTCCATACCCGGGCAGCGTGTTCTCGCCGTCGGAGTAGTCGGGGCTGCTGTTCACCCCGGTGGCGTTCGAGGAGCCGAAGGAGTACGAGGGCTTGACCGCACCGCTGATCCCCGACGCACCGGTGTACGTGCCCGGGTACATGCCCGTGGCCGCGTTGGCCCCGGCCTGCCCGTACTCCTCGGCACCGTAGTCGGAGTAGTCGGAGTAGTCGGTCATGGACGAGGCGTTGCTGGAATTGCTGGCGTTGCTGAAAATCGACGCCGTGTCATTGAAGTCGCTGACATCGCTGACGTCGCTGGCATCGCTGTAAATGGAGTCCGTGTCGCTGACATCACTGTCGTACGAACTCACGTCATCCGCGCCGATGACCTCGGGCACGTCGTAGACGTCGTTCTGGGAGACCGTGGGCGGACGAGGACCGGAACCAACGGTGTAGTCAGGGGTGTAGTCGGTCGTGGAGTCGTAGAGGTCGGTGTTCGGCCCGTTCCCGGAACCCTTCCCGGAACCGTTTCCGCCCCCACCGTTGTCCGTGAGGTAATTGATGTCGTTCGGACCGAAGTCGTTGTTGCGGAAGAACTTGTCGTACACCCACTTCCCGCCGAACTCGGCGACATCGGAGGCCGCCTCGAAGAGAAGGCCGCTGAGGCCGGCGGACCCGAACGTCGCGGGGTTGATGGAGAACTGGCCGGTGAAGAAGAGCTTGGTGAACGCTTCCGCGAAGGTCTCGGCCTGCCCCTCGTTGACGAAGGTGAGGGGAAGGTCCATCACCTCCTTCCACGCCGGGCTGTCCTTGAAGATCTTCTTCACGATCGGCCCGGTGAACTGGCCGAAGATCCCGCCGAAGAGCCCCGCCAGCGCCCCCGCGACCGCCGACTGCGCGATCTCCGTCCAGTCGAACTGCGAACGCCGGCGGTCCGGATTGTCCGACGCGGTCATCGAGATGAGCTGGGCCGTGAACGTGACGAAGGCTTCCTGGATCGCTTCGAGCACGACCGACAGGGGGGTCGGGACGGCACGCCCCAGCCGCTGCAGGACCAGCAGGATGGCGAGCGCGGTACGCGCCTTCGCCGCGGCTATCTCGGCCAGCGACGTACCGCCCGTGAAGACGGAAAGCGCGGCGATCAGCGCGAGTTCGAGATTCATCAGGATGAACTCGATGAGAATCTCGTACTTGGCTTCGCCGAGCTTCATCGAGCGGTTCACCTGCCGGGATCCCATGTCCCGGAGCTCGGTGGCGAAATCCTGAAGGTGATTCACCCCGCCGTCGTCGACGAAGGTCCTCACCGCGGCGACGAACTCATCGGCGATCGCCGGCGGAAGCGAGCTTCCCGCCGAGTCGATCGCCCCTTTCATCGAGGCGGACAGCGCTTCGATGTCGTCCGCCAACTGCGTGAAGGCGAAACGACTGTTGTAGCCCTTGTCCTCGTTACCGGTGGCGACGTTCGCGCCCACCCAGACCTCGATGAACTCCCGCAGAGCAGGCGGGAAAATGATCGCCATGCTACCGCCGGTTCTCGCTTTCCGCGCTCAGCGTCTCAAGGTTGTCCAGTGCCTGGATCTGCGGACGCTGGACGTGCTCGGCCTCCTGGGCGACCGCGCCGACCAGGGCCAGGAAACCGCCGGTGATGTCGTTGACGGTCTTGGTCACCTGCTCCTTCTCGTCCCGGCACTGCGGACCGAGCTGGTTGGCGAACTCGTCGTCCCCCTCCTCGCCCCACCAGCCCTCGGTCTGGGCCCAGGTGGTGTCGAACCTGAGCCCAATGGTCTCGGACCCTCGGACGGCGTCGTCGAGGTGCTTGGAGCTGGCCCGGATCTCCGTGACGTCCGCCGTGAACTCGTCCGGCATCCCTACGCACCACCCTGTCGCTTGTTCTCCCCGCCGCGACCGGTCGGTGCGGCGGGCGGCTCCTCGTCCTCGTGGATCTCGTCCCGGAAACGGTTCGTCGCCGTCGGCCTCTTCTCCACGGCGGTCTCGCTGAGCAACGACCCGAAGACCGAGCCCCAGTCGACCCCCATCCGCTGCGGCGCCATGCCCCGGGAGGTCATCCTGGTGAGGGGGTCGAGCGTGTCGACGACCCGGCGCGCCATCTCGGCGCGGGCCTCGTTCACGGCTTCCATCACCGAGGCCGACAGCTGCGAGGCGGCCATGTTCCGGTACTTGCCGTCGAGGAACTCCAGGCTCGTCAGTTCGCCCTTCCCCCCGACGGCCACCCGGACCGACCTGTCCGCCGAGTGCGCGGTCACCGAGGCCGCGTTCAGCTCGCTCTGCGCCCGGGCCACGGCCTCTTCCGTCGCCTTGAGATGCGCCATCGCCTGGGCGATGCGTTCCTCCATCGACTCACTCAACCTGGTCTCCTCAACCTGCTCTCCTCAACCTGCTCTCCTCAACCTGCTCTCCTCACCGGTCGTCCGGACAGGACAACGGGCCTGTCGCGCAGGTCATCTCCCCAGTGCCTGGGGCGCGCCGCCCTCGTCGGTGCCCCAGACGTCCTCGTCCTCCACCAGCCAGGTGGTCCGCTCCCGGTCGCCGCTCTCCGTCTGCTGTCCGGCCCCACCCGCCCCGGGCATACCGCCGCCCATCGGAGGCATGAAGGGCGTACTGCTGCTGGTCTGCGTGGACCTCGGGACCACCCGGTGTTCCTCGTCGTCGACCGTCGGCGTGCCGGCGGCCACCCGGCCGGCGCGGGCGGCACCGGGCTCCACGACGGTGCGGACCCGCTCACCGGTTCCCCCGCCGCCCTCACCTCCGGCTCCCCGCATCATCGGCGGCATCATCGGCGACCCCGCGCCCCCGGTCGAACCGTTCGACGAGCCGGTCTGGGCTCCGTCCCCCTCGGGGCGGCCCAGGGCGGACGCCAGGTCGTCCTGGTTGTAGAGGTTGTCGCTGAACGCGGAGGAATACTCCGAGCCGGCCGAGCCGGGCCCCGCCATGCCGTACGAGGAGAGGTCGGGCGGCTGGGGGAGGTCGGCGATGCGCTGGCGGATCAGCTCGCTGATGTCCTTGTCGCCGGACCCGATCCGGTCGTACTCGGCCTGGATGTCGCCCATGCGCTGGTCGTACTGCGCCTTGGCGTCCCGCCGGGCCTGCTCCGCCTCGGCGCGGGCCTCCTCCCGCTGCTCCTG
Organism: Streptomyces sp. NPDC046862; assembly: GCF_040704615.1. NCBI lineage: Bacteria > Bacillati > Actinomycetota > Actinomycetes > Kitasatosporales > Streptomycetaceae > Streptomyces > Streptomyces sp. NPDC046862. The sequence continues at coordinate 50,264 of NZ_JBEYXP010000014.1, forward strand.
GGCTGCGGCCTTCTGATCCTGGAAGTCCTCCTTGGCCCGCGCCTGGGCGTCGTCGGCCTCCTTGACGGCGTCCCGCTCGGCGGCGTCGATCTCGGCGATCCGCCGGTCGTAGTCCTCGCGGGCCTCCCGCTCGTCGACACCATCGGCTATGTCGCGGTCGTACTCCTGCCGGGCTTCCGTCCGCTCCTGCTCGGCCTGCTCCCGGGCCTGGTCCCGCTCCTGCTGGGCCTCGGCCTTCTCCTGCTCGTACTCCCGCTTCGCCTCCGCCTCCTGGCGGTCGGCTTCCCGCTCGGCCGCCGCACGCTCCTGCTGGGCGTCGGCCTTCTGCTCGTCGTAGGCGTCCTGCGCGTCGGCCTTGGCGTGCTCGGCCTCCAGCCGGGCCTGCTGCTTCTCGCGTACGGACTCCTGCCGGGCGTCCTCCTGCTGGCGTGACGACTCGGCCCTCGCCTGCTCCTGCTCCTGCTTGGCGGCGGCCTTCTCCTGCTCCTGCTCCGCCTTCGCCTCGGCCCTCTGCTGCTCCGCCTCGGCCTTGGCCGCGGCCTGTTCCTCCTTGGCCGCCGCCTTCTCCGCCTGCTGCTCGGCCTTGGCCTCGGCCTTCTCCTTCTCGGCCTCCGCCTTGGCGGCTTCCTGCTCCTGCTTGGCAGCGGCCTTCTCGGCCTCCTGCTCGGCCTTGGCCTCGGCCTTCTCCTTGTCGGCCTCCGCCTTGGCGGCTTCCTGCTCCTGCTTGGCGGCCGCCTTCTCCGCGTCCTGCTCCGCCTTCGCCTCGGCCTTCTCCCTGTCGGCCTCCGCCTTGGCGGCTTCCTGCTCCTGCTTGGCAGCGGCCTTCTCGGCCTCCTGCTCCGCCTTCGCCTCGGCCTTCTCCTTCTCGGCCTCCGC
>NZ_JBEYXP010000014.1:51238-211063 GCF_040704615.1 Streptomyces sp. NPDC046862
CCTTGGCCTCGGCCTTCTCCCTCTCGGCCTCCGCCTTCTCCCTGTCCCGCTCGGCCTTGGCCTCGGCCTTGTCCTTCTCCGCCTGCGCCTTGGCCTCGGCCTTCTCCCTCTCGGCCTCCGCCTTCTCCCTGTCCCGCTCGGCCTTGGCCTCGGCCTTGTCCTTCTCCGCCTGCGCCTTGGCCGCCGCTGCCGCCGCCTCGGCCTCGGCCTTGGCCTTCGCCGCGTCGGCCTCGGCCTTCGCCCGCGCCGCGTCGGCTTCCTTCTTCGCCTTGTCGGCCTCTTCCTTCGCGGAGATGTCCGAGAGCGACCGCTTGTCCTTGTCGGTCAGCTTGGTGTCAAAAGCCTTCTGGGCGTCACCGAAGGCCTTGTGAATGGCGACGATGGCCTCCGCGCCCGCCACTCCGAGGAAGTTCTGAACGGACTTCCCCCACCGGCTCACCGCCTCGTCCGCCACCTTCTTCCAGGTCGCCATGTCACTGGGCGATCCATAGGACTGGCCGTCGATGATGACGTCGTTCTTGAAACCTTCCTTCGCCACGACGACGATTTGGGCAGAGCTGTACATTCCGCCCCCGATCGTCTCGAAGTCGGTTTTGTCGACCTGGTCGAGGAACTCCAGACGGGCCTGTTCCAGCATGTCGTAGAGCCAACGCTGGGGATTGCTCTCGGGCCTCCACGAGTTGTAGGCGTACTCAAGGTTCTTCGCCTGCTCGTAGAGCTGGTTCTGGGCGGCGATCAGGGCGCGAGCGGGCTCGGACTTGACCACCGTTCCGTCGAGGGCTGTTTCGCCGGCGGATCCGTCGCCGTTGTCACCGTTGAGCTGGTCGGCGTATCCCTCGTAGTTCCTGGCCAGCTTGTGGATGAGCGCCTTGAAGATGGCGGCCGAGGTACCGTCCCAGGAATCGCTGCCCTCGCCGATGTTCTCGGTGTCCCATTTGCCGACGGTGACCGCGCTGTCCTCGAAGAACTTCACGGCCCGGTCGAACGCCCTGGCCGAGTCGGTGAACGAGTTCAGATCGACATAGGCGCTGTCGGTGACGTTCGCCCCACGGTTCGAGAAACCGTGGGTGGAGTGGGGCCACGCCGTCAGCTGCCCAAGGGCTTCCTTGGAGCCGTAGACGTACTGGGTCAGGGCTCTGGTGTTCCAGTCGAGGTCGTTTCCCTCTTTGTTCCAGCCGCCCTTGTCCTTCAGGTTCGTGCTGGTCTTCGTGTAGTCCGGGATGATGTCGTTCCCGCCGGGCGGTGCCTCCTGATAGGAGGCCAGGAAGGTGATGTGCGCCCGGTACATGTAGAGCATCGTCCCCGCCGACACGTCCTTGGCGTCATTGGCCGGGCGGTAGAACGGGATGGTGTAGTCGGTGTTCTTCGTGTGCCAGCCGCCCGAGCCGATGAAGCCGGACGACCAACCCGGCCCGCCCACCTTGTCCAGGCGGACATGGATCATCGGGATGCCGTCGTTCCCCGTCAGGTCCTTGAACACCTCGGCCCGGTCCGGAACGGGATAACCGGTGAGCATCGAGACCGCCGCTCTCCAGTTGTCGTCGTTGTTGTCCTTGGGGTCGGCCATCACCGTGCTCCGCGAATGTCGTGGTCGTGGTCGTGGGAGAAAAGAGGGCTGGCGGTCCGGGGTCGGACCGTCCTAGGAATCGTCCTCGTCATCGCCGTCACCGGTGAGGTCGCTGTCGACGTCCTCGAAGATGTCCATGAATTCCTCCATGGCGATGGTCTCCAGGCCTTTCCCCTGGCTCTTGTTCAACTGCTCGATGGTTTCCCACAGAGCATCCTGGACGTCCTCGAAGAGCACCGAATGGTCCTCGAAGACGCGCACGATCTCTCCCGCCGCCTTCTGGACGACCGCGTTCAGCTCGCCCCCGCCCGCCGCCGCGTTCTCGCCGGCCATACCGCCCAGGATGAGCGGCTTCGTGGCGGTGATCGTGGTGGTGTCGATACCTTCGCTGACGGATTCCATGGCCGGCCCGTCCTTCGGGTCGTCCTTGGCGATTTTGCCCAGGGCCGCCACGAAGGGCTCGATGTGTTCGCTGATGAACTTCTTCAGGAATTCGCTGTCAAGGACCGTGACTTCGGCCACGTCGTTCCCCTTCCGTGCGGCGTCGGGGGACCGGACCGGTCCCGCGCCCAGGACTTCTGAAAGATCGGTCAAACGCCGGGCGCCGTCGCCCTCAGCTGTTCCGGACCGGGTCAGCGGCGCACGGAACAACGGAGGCCGACGGCGCCCGGTCGTTCATTCGCCGCTCCCGCCCGGCTCGACCCGCACGTCGCGCGCGGAGAACCCGGCCCGCGCCGTCGTGCGCGGGAACGGCGGGAGACAGCTGTCTCGCGCGGTCAGCGACTGCCGATCCTGACGCCCTGCCACCGCTGGGTGCCGCTCTGCTCGCTGCGCCGGTAGTCGTCGGAGATGTCGGTGAGCGCGAGGGAGTGGTTGTTGAGCAGGGTCCTGATGTTCTCGACGGCCGCGTTCCACTTCGACTGGACTTCGCCGTAGACGTCGCGGTCGTCACCGATCCAGGTGTTCTGGAGCTCGGACAGCTCCTGGTTCAGGGTCTCGATGGCGCTCGCGATGGCCTGCGACTGGTTCTGCATGTCCTCCACGGCGGCCTGCACCTGGGCGTAGTCGACGTAGATAAAGCCTTCGCTGTTGTTCATCGGAATCCTCGATTCGCCGCGGGTACGGGGGGCGGGTACCGACGGTCAGTGGGCGGGACCGTCGCTGCTGAGCGTTGTTCTCCCGAGCGCGTTCCGCCGTGCTCACCGCCGGCGGAACCCCGTGCTCAGGAGGGAAGGCTGTGGGGGGGACGACGTCAGGAAGGAATGCCCGACTCGGCCTGGCCCGTGGTGGAGGTGGTGTTGGAGGAGGAGACGTCCGTCCCGTTGAGCTCGTCGAAGACGGCCGTGGACCTGGAGTACTCCGCGTCGATCGCCTCGTCCGAGGAACCCTGCACCAGACCCTGTTCCCTGAGGGTCTCGTTGAGCTCGTCGACCATCCGGTCCAGATTGATCAGGATGGTGTCGACATGCCCGTCCCACGTCTCCATCAACTGCTTGAACTTCCCGCCGTCCTTGCCCTGGTAGCTGTTGGCGAGGTTGCCCGCGGTGGACTGCACGTCGTGCTGGCGGCGCGAGATGTCACTGAACGCCGTCTCCAGCGCCATGATCCCGCCGCGTGTCGCCTGCTCTTCGGACTGCTGCATGGCCATGAGAGAACTCCCTAACGGCGAAATTCACCGATCTCTGAGCCCCATACCACCCGTGGGCAGACGAGGTGGCCCGCGAAGCACGCACTGGTTCGCCGGAACATGGGGGGTGGCCAGATGCTAAGCACCCGTCAACTCGTTTGGCAATTGCCAACGAACGGCAAAGACCACGCCAACTCGACTCTTTCGACGCTCAGTTGAGCACAGGTCCGGAATGTGCGCCGCTCACTTGAGCGGCGACACAATGACGGCCGGGCAGACCGGACAATCTCCCCTTTCCCGTGTGGCGGTGGAACACACGGCCTTAACACAAGGTGACCCCGAAGAATCCGAAAATTTCCCCGCCGCAGGCGCACCAGCGATGCGACTTTTCCCACATGCCCACTATTTCTCCGGACAACGCAGCGTCACCCTCGCCTCACCCGAGGACGCCGCCTCGGGAGTGAGGTCCGGGCCGCTCGGCAGCATCGCCAGCATCGGCGACGGCATCGTCCGCGCCTCGACGCCCTCGTATCCCAGCGCCTTCACGCCCTCCTGGGACAGCACCCGGTACTTCAGGCCCTCGTCGGTCACCAGGTAGGTGGTGTCCCCCAGCTCGCTGCCACCCGCGCTCAACGCCCTGACCAGCGCGCCCTTTCCGGCTCGTACGGCGATGGCGTCGACCTTCAGACAGCCCGGCACGACCTCGGGGCCGGGTGCCTGCGCTGCCTCGGGCAGGGCGCTCGCGGGCAGCACGGACGCGCCCACCCGCACACCCCGCTCCGTGGAGTCGACGGCGGCGCACGCGACCGAGGCGGCGGGGACACCGACGGCCTTCGGCGGGCGCTGGGGCAGTTTCGCCGCCTGGGCCGCGAAGTCCCCTGCCCCCGGGGCGAGATGCTCGGTGAGGGCGTCGGCCCCGAGCGTCGCCACGCTCGCCGCGGCTCCCCCGTACGCCTTCTCACGGGTCCGCGGGTCGCCGAGCGTCAGCGCCGCTCCGGTGGCCGTGAGCGGGACCAGCCCCTGCTGGGTGAGCAGGTGGTACCGGGGCGCGGAGCCGGGTACGTCGACCCGGAAGACCTGCCCGATCCTGGTGCTGCGGCCCGCCAACTCAGGCCCTTGGGCTCCCCTGCCGGGCACGTCGGCCGGGGCCAGGTCGGGCCCCTGGGGGAAGGCGTCGAGGAACGCGGCCGAGACGGGGCGCGGCGTGACGTCCCCGTACCCGAGGGCCTCGGCTGCGTTCGCCCGCTTGTCCAGGCGCAGCCGGCTGCCCTGCCACACCAGGTACGTCGTGTCGTCGGGACCGGAGATCAACAGGCCGTCCCGCTCGCCCAGTTGCCGCCCGCCCGGAATGTCCTCGGGCTCGTCCGTGCCGAGGGCGAGGGCAGTGGTCGCCATGACGACTCCGGTGGTCCTCGGCTGGACGCCGGAACACACCAGCCAGGGTTTGCTGTCCAGGTCACCGGTGCCCGGCAGCGTCTCCGGGCCGTCCGGGATGCCGACGGGCGTCCCGTGCGGTGTGCCCGCGAGCGAGGACGTGCCCACGGTCGTGACGTCGACGGCGCCTCCCGAGATCAGCTGGGCCGAGGCGTAGTTGCGCACCGGGCGCAGCCGTCCGTCCAGATACAGGTAGCGGGCGCCGGTCTGCTTGTCGACGATGAGGTTCTGCGCGCTGCGCCAGGAGTCGTTCCCGCCCGGCCTGATGAGCCCGAAGACGAACGCCCCCGCGCACACCAGCACGGCGATGACCACGCCTATCGCGGCACCGCGGTTGGTTCTGCCGAGGGGGCTCTCCGGGTCGTCCGGCTCGGCCCGCAGCATGGCCGAGGCCAGTCGGCCCATGACGAAGAGATGGGCCTGTACTTGGTCCCGTTTGCTGTGCATGGTCGCCGTTCTCCCAGGTCAGCCGTTGATCCCGCGCAGCATGCCGTAGACGCCCATCGACCACAGGGTCAGCGGCAGCATGCTGATGGCGGCGAGTGAGTGCAGCAGCTCGGCCGCGCGTCCCCAGTACGGAACCAGCCGCCGTCCCGGCACGGTCCAGGAGGCGATGGTGATCGCGGCCGTCAGGCCCAGCAGTCCGGCCGTCAGGGTCAGCCGGCCCTCCGGGTCGAGGGCGCGTGCCGCCACGAACAGCAGCAGGGCGGTGCCCCAGGCGCCGGCGGTGGTCAGCGCGAGCCGCTGCAGGACGTTGCCAAGTCCCCTGCTGTGCAGGAGCAGCAGCAGCGACAGGGCCACGACGGTGAGGACCCGGGCGAGGCTCGGATCGGCCACGAGCATCGCGAGACAGGGCAGGCAGATCAGGCCGATGGCCGTGTAGAAGGCGGTCATCCAGCCGTCCGCCATGGTGGCTCGGGTCTCGACGTCGGAGGCGGGGTACGGGTCGATGCCCTGCTGCAGCTGCTGGACGTTGGTGGGCAGCGGCGGCATCCGCATGCCGGAGAGCCGGAACGACAGCGAGGGGACGAAACCGCCGAACAGCACCACCACGACGACGACCGCGCCGGCCGCCTGCTCCGGCGACAGCTTCACCAGGATCAGGACCGCGCCCAGTGCCCCCGCCACCGCGATGGACGCCGTACCGAGGAACAGCGCCGGGTACATGCCGACCGCCGCGAGCGCCAGCACCGCCGCGCCGCCGGCCGCGGCCGAGGCCGCCAGCAGGCGCGCACCGAGCACGGCGTCACCGTCGGCGCCGCTCAACTCCCCGCCGGGCAGCAGCCATCCGGCCAGCGCGAAGTAGGGGGTCGCCATGAGGCCGAGCATCGAACCCGCCGCCGAGTCGCCGACGGCGCGGGCCGCGGAGCCGGCCCCCGCGAGCAGCAGCAGTCCGGCGGCCAAGGCCACCAGCGCCCGCAGCCAGCCGGGCGAGCCCGGCACGGCCAGGAACACCACGCCCAGCGCGAGAGTGGCGACGGCCAGACCGTGCAGCAGGCGCCGGCCGGCCTCCGGGCTCCAGCCGTACGGCCGTTGCCGCATGGTGGTGGAGATGCCGTCGACGAGGTCGTCGAGGTGCACCTCGGGCAACGCCTCGGTGCGCGGCCTGAGATAAAGCGCCTCGCCGTCACGCAGGCCGAGGGAGTCCAAGGTACTCTCTGGGTCGAGCGGTGGGCCGCCGAGGCGTTGCAGTACCCAACCACCGTGCTCCAGGCCGGATTCCTCCAGGTCGTCGCCTCCGTAGCCGATCACAGTGGGCAGCAGATCGGCAACAGGGACGTCGGAGGGCACGGCCAGGTCGACGGTCCTGGCCGGAGCACGTACGGTGACGCGGCACAGGTTTGCCACCTGAATGTCAGTCATGGGCTTCGGGTTCACGCTTTCTGGCGGACCGCGGAACGCGGTGGCTGGAAGGTGGGGAAGCGGCACACCGGTCGGTCACTGAACGTGACGGGAAGTCGGGCAGTGCGCGCCGAAGAGTCTGGCGGTCGGCCGGTCCCCTTCGCAACACCGTTGAAGAATACAGCCCTTCACACAGCTCCCCCGGATCCCATTCGGGAATCGGAAATCAGCCGTGCCGTACGGGCTGACGAAAAAGCCGTTCCGAGCATCCGGGAAACGGTGAACTCCGGCATACGTTCCGGCATACGCTCCGGCTTACGCTCCGGCTTACGCTCGGGCTTACGCTCGGGCTTACGCCCGGGCTTGGCCGTGCCGTCGCCGGAATTGTTCCGACATCATCGAGGAGGCCATTCGTGAGCGTGATCCTGTTTCGCAGGCCGGCACGCCGCAAAGGTCCGGAATTGCCGTCGGGAGACCTGAGTCTTCAGGAACCGCCGACCCTTCCCGAAGTGGTGCCGGACACTTCCGCGGTATGGACATACCTGCCGATGGCGCTGATGTCCGTATCGATGATGCTGATGTTCATGCGGCCCGGTATGGCGCGCTCCAGCGGCGGATTCATCTATATCGCGCTCGGCATGATGGTGGTCGCGTCCGCGGCGATGATGCTCGGTCAGGTCATGAAGCGCAACGCCGACCGCAAGCAGCGGCTGAAGGGCGAGCGCCGCGACTACCTGCGCTATCTGCGGCAGACGCGGCGCAAGGTGCGGGCGTCCGTCGTCGACCAGCAGCGGGCGCTGGCCTGGCGCCACCCCGAGCCCGACGCGCTGTCGTCCTTCGCGCGCAGCACCCGGCTGTGGGAGCGCCGGGCGTCCGACGAGGACTTCGCGGAGGTCCGGATGGGCGTCGGCGACCAGCGCATCGCGATGAAGCTGACCCCGCTGTCGACCAAGCCCGTCGAGGACCTCGAACCGCTGTCCGCGCACGCGCTGCGCAGCTTCACCAAGGCCTACTCGACCGTCCGCGACCAGCCCATCGCGATCTACCTGCGCGCCTGGTCGAAGGTGCTCTTCCGCGGCGACGAGGAGCGCACCCGCGAGCTGGTGCGCGCCCTGCTCGCCCAGCTGGCGGTCTTCCACTCCCCCGACGACCTGTGGATCGCGCTGTGCGTCTCGGACGAGCGGCGCGCCGAGTGGGAGTGGGCGAAGTGGCTCCCGCACAGCCTGCACCGGCACGAGGAGGACGGCGCCGGACCGGCCCGCATGATCACCTCGGCCTTCAACGAGCTGGAGGGTCTGCTCGGCGCCGAGTTCCACGAGCGCCCCGGCGCCGACCCCGACGCGGTCCCCGGCCGCGAGGAGCCCTTCACGGTCATCGTGATCGACGGCTGCACCGTGCCGGCGGGCCACCGCTTCGACGGCCACGGGTTCCGCAACGCGGTGGTGCTCGACCTCACCGGATCCCTCGCCTGGAAGCCCGGCCGCACCACCCTGCGCCTGGAGGTGAAGCAGGACAGCGTCGCGCTGGTCCGCACCGACCGCGACCGCAAGGAACAGTCGACCGTGCTCGGCAGGCCCGACCGGTTCGGTCCCGCCGGGGCGCTGGCCCTGGCCCGGCTCCTCGCGCCGTACCGGATGAGCGTGGGCGGCGACGACTCCAAGCCGCTCGCCACCGACGTCGAGCTGACCTCGCTGCTGAACATCCCGGATCTGCACCGGCACGACCCGGCCACGCTCTGGGAGCGGGCCACCGGCAGCGCCCGGCTCCGGGTGCCCATCGCGGTCAGCGGCGACGGCAGGCCGGTGGAGCTGGACATCAAGGAGTCCGCGCAGGGCGGTACCGGCCCGCACGGCATGCTCATCGGCGCCACCGGCTCCGGCAAGAGCGAGCTGCTGCGCACCCTCGTCCTCGCGCTCGCCCTCACCAACTCCTCCGAGACGCTGAACTTCGTCCTCGTCGACTTCAAGGGCGGCGCCACCTTCCTCGGCCTCGACGAACTGCCGCACACCTCCGCCGTCATCACCAACCTCGCCGACGAGGTGGCGCTGGTCGCCCGTATGCAGGACGCCCTGCACGGTGAGCTGATACGCCGTCAGGAGCTGCTGCGGGCCGCCGGCAACTACACCTCCGCCCTGGAGTACGAGAAGGCCCGGCAGTCCGGGGCGGCGCTGGAGCCGTTGCCCAGCCTGTTCGTCGTGGTCGACGAGTTCAGCGAACTGCTGTCCGCGCACCGTGACTTCATGGAGCTGTTCATCATGATCGGGCGGCTCGGCCGCTCGCTCGGGGTGCACCTGCTGCTCGCCTCGCAGCGGCTCGACGAGAGCCGTATGCACCAGTTGGAGAGCCACCTGTCGTACCGGATCGGTCTGCGCACCTTCTCGGCGATGGAGAGCCGTGGCGTGCTGGGCGTGCCGGACGCCTACGAGCTGCCCGCGCAGCCGGGTGCCGGATTCCTCAAAAGCGGTGTCGACGCGCTGACCCGGTTCCGTGCCGCGTACGTCTCGGGCCCGTACCAGCGGCGCCGTGCCGTCGTACAGGCGCAGGTGGCGCGTCAGGTGGTGCCCTGGACGGCGGAGTGGGTGGTGCCGCGCACCCTCGCGGACCCGGATCTCACCGGGACGGCCGAGGAGGAGCCGGAGACGGAGGGCGCCGACGAGGAGAGCGGGGAGTCGCTGCTGTCGGTGGCGCTCGACCGGCTGCGCGGCTCGGGCCGGCCCGCCCACCAGGTCTGGCTGCCCCCGCTCGACACCCCGCCCACCCTGGACCAGATCCTGCCGCCGCTGACGCCCGATCCGCGCTACGGCCTCACCACGGCCGACTGGCCGATGCGGGGCCGGCTCACCGTGCCGGTGGGCATCGTGGACCGGCCGTTCGACCAGCTCCGCGACCTGCTGACGGTGGACCTGTCGGCGGCCGGCGGCCACGTGGGGATCGCCGGCGGCCCGCAGAGCGGCAAGAGCACCCTGCTGAGGGCCCTCATCACCGGGCTCGCCCTCACCCACACCCCCCGCGAAGTGCAGTTCTACTGCCTGGACTTCGGCGGCGGCACCCTCGCCGCCCTCGACGGCCTGCCCCATGTGAGCGGAGTGGCGGCCCGCGTGGACACCGAGCGCGTGGGCCGGGTGATCGCCGAGGTCACCGCACTGCTCACCAAGCGGGAACGGTTCTTCCTGGAGAACGGCATCGACTCCATGCCCACGTACCGCAAACGGCGGGCGGCGGGCGAGTTCCCCGACGAGCCGCACGGCGACGTCTTCCTCGTCGTCGACGGCTGGTCCACCGTGCGCCAGGACTTCGACCGCCACATCCCCACCTTCAACGCGCTGGCCTCCCGCGGACTCAACTACGGCGTCCACCTGATGGTGACCACGGCCCGGTGGGTGGAGCTGTCGTCGTCCGTGCGCGACCAGACCGGAACCCGCCTCGAACTGCGGATGGGAGACCCGATGGACTCCCAGATCGACTCCCGCAGGGCGGCGACCGTCCCGCGCAGCCCCGGCCGGGGCCTGACCGCCGACAAGCTGCACTACCTCTCCGCGCTGCCCCGCATCGACGGCGTGGAGGACGCCGACGACCTCGCCGAAGGCGTCGCCGGTCTCGTCGCCGCGATCGACGAGAACTGGACGGGCCCGGCCGCACCCCGCGTGCGGATGCTGCCGACCAGCCTGCCCGTCGCCGAACTCCCCGAGGCGCAGGGCGACCTCGGCCTGCGGATCGCCATCGGCCTGGACGAGAACGAACTCGCCCCGGTCTGGCACGACTTCACCGAGAACCCGCACCTGGTCGTCGTCGGCGACACCGAATGCGGCAAGACCAACCTCCTGAAGGTCATCGCCAAGGGCATCACCGACCGGTACACCCCCGGCGAGGCCCGCATCATGACCGTGGACTACCGGCGCGAACTGGTCGAGAGCATCCCCGAGCCCTACCGCCTCGGCCACGCCGTGTCCCTGGACATGCTGAAGGAACTCGTGGACGGGGCCGCCAGGGCCGTCAGGCAGCGGGTCCCCGGGGAGGACATCGCCCCCTCACGGATGAGGCAGGCCGACTGGTGGAAGGGGCCACGGCTGTTCGTCCTCGTCGACGACTACGACATGGTGGGCAGCGGTCCCATGACGCAGCCGTTCAACCCGCTGCTCGACCATCTCGCGCTCGGCCACGAGGTCGGCCTGCACATGATCGTGGCCCGCTCCTCCGCCGGAGCCGGCCGCGGCCTCAACGAGCCCCTGATGCGCAGGCTCCAGGAGGTCAACACCCCCGCCCTGCTGATGTCCTGTCCACCGAGCGAGGGCTACCTGTTCGGCAACGTCAAGGGCCGCGAACTGATCCCCGGCCGCGCCGTCCGCATCGCCCGCCGCAAGACCCTCCAGATCCAGACACCACGTCTGGGGGGCGACGACTGATGCGTCATACAGCCGTGAGAGGGCCGCGCCCCCAAGGGGCCGCAGGCCCCTTCAGGGGTGCGGGGAACCGCGCGACAAGCCACAACGAGCCTGCGGCAATACGACGGCACCAGCCAGGCAGACGCGGCTTCTACTCCCGAACGCCCCGGTTACTGCCCACCGCGGGCGCAAGCCCCTCCAGGGGCGCGGGGAACCGCGCGACAAGCCACAACCAACCCGCAGCCACGCACCGACACGAACCCGGCAGACGAGCAGCCCCACCCGACCACCACCCACGCAGACGCCGCTCCCACACGCGAACGACCCGCTTACTGCTCCCTGGCGGAGCCCCCCGGCAGCCAGTTCCGAGCGCGGCCACGAGGAATCACCACGGCCGCCGCTCCGATCAAAAGCACCACCGCCAGCCCCACACCCGCGATCGCCAACGCCCGGCTCCGAGGACCGGGATCGGCCGGCTCCGGAAGATGCGCGGCGGCCGGCCGACCCGGGGTGGCCTCAGCCGCCTCCGGGACCACGGACAGCGCGGCATAGGGATCGAGCCGGGGCGTGTCCGACGGATAGCTGGTCGCGAGGAGCCGCGCGGAGACCTCCGCCGCCTTCATCTCGGGCCGGTACGCCCGCAACAGCGCGGCGGCCCCCGCGGTGACGGCCGTGGCCAGCGAGGCCCCGGAGCCGATGTAGTGGCCGGACCCGCGCGGCCCGACGCTGACCATGGAGCTGCCCGGCGCCGCCAGGTCGGGCTCATGGGCCGGCGGAGCCTTCTCCTGCCTCAGACCGCTGCGCCCGAAGTCCACGACGGACAGCACACCGGGCGCCGCGGCCGGCCAGTACGGCCCCCCGGGCATCTCGCCGCCGGGCCCGAGTTCCTCGCGCGGTACGGCGTCCGGGGCGGCGGGCGCGACCACGAGGGCGTCCCGCCGGGTGGCGTAGGCGACGGCGTCGGTCAGCTCCGCCTTCCCGGTGCGCAGCGTGTGGCCGACGTAGATGACCCGCGCGCCCCGGTCCGCCGCCGTACGGATGCCGAGGGCGACGCGCTGGACGGAGGGCACACCGCGGTCGTCGGTGCCCCGCAGCGCGACGATCTCGGCCTCCGGGGCGACCCCCGTGACACCGCTGCCCTCCCTAGGGGCGGCCGCGATGAGCCCCGCGGCGAAGGTGCCGTGCCCCACGCAGTCCTCACCGGCGCCGTCGAGGGCCGTCACCCGCCCCGACAGGCTGGGCACGTCAGTGGAGACACCGGTGTCGACCACCGCGACCGTCACCCCGGCGCCCCGGGACATCCGCTGCGCCCACGACAGCCCGAGAGCCGTCTGCGACCACGCCGCGCCCGTGGCGGTCGCCTCCGAGGCTCCGGTGCACGGGCTGTCCTCACCCAGGCGCACCGGCAGCGGAGGCAGTCGCGTCGCGCCCGGATCGCCGGCGCCGGAATCGCCGGAGGCGGGAACGTCGGCGGCGGGAACGTCGGCGGCGGGAACGTCGGCGGCGGGAACGTCGGCGGCGGGAACGTCGGCGGCGGGAACGGCCGACGTCGCGTCCGGTGCGGCGAAGGCGGGCACACCGGTGCCCGGCAGGAGGGCGGCGACAGCCAGCACAAGGCCCGTACACCTGTATTTCATGGCACTCCGCATAAAGCGCATGATATGCGCATGACATAGGCGCCCGCACGCACGGGGCAGGACCCGAGCAGAACCCAGGCAGCAGAACCAGGCAGAACCCAAGGCGCAGAGATTCCAAGGAGGTTCGAGGCGCGTGGCACGGCAAATACTCACGGTCAGCCCGGAACGGACGGACAGCTTCCAGACGATCGGTGAGGCACTGGCCCAGGCACGCACCGGGTCGGTGATCCGAGTACACCCCGGCCGCTACGCCGAGAACCTCGTCATCAGGAACCGGGTGACGATCGTCGCCGAGGGCGAACCGGGAACCGTCGAACTCAGCCCCCGCGCCGGCAGCGCCGTCAGCCTCATGGCCGACGCCGTCATGCTGGGCGGCCTGACCCTGCGCGGACGCGACAAGGAACTGCCCGTCGTCGACGTACCCGCCGGCCAGGCCGCCCTCGACGGCTGCACCGTCACCGGCTCCGGATGGACGGCGCTGCTGGTCCGCGGCAAGGGCTCACTGGCCGCCCGCGACTGCCGGATCAGCAACCCCGGCGGCGCCGGAATCGTCGACTCCTCGGAGACCGAAAGCGTCATCGAGGACTGCGTGTTCGAGAACTTCGGCACCTCCGCCGTCGTCATCGGCGAGACAGCCCGACCCCTCCTCCGCGACTGCCGCATCCGCGGCGCACGCGCCAACGGCGTCCTCGCCAGCGGCGAAGCCAGGGGCACCGTGGACAACTGCGACATCTCCGGCACCGACAAACCCGCCATCGCCCTGGAAGGACACAGCTCCACCCGCGTCCTGCGCTCGACCGTCCACCACACCTCCGTGGGCCTGCTGGTGAGCAGCCTGTCCCGGCCCGAGATCGAAGAGACCTCCTTCGAGTCCATCGCCCAGAGCGCCATCGTCATCTCCGGCGGCGCCGACCCCTACCTGCGCCACTGCGTCACCCGACGCACCAAGAACAGCGGACTGCTCGTCCTCGACCGCTCCCGCGGAACCCTGGAGGACTGCGAGTTCCACACCTCCACCGAACCCGCCATCCGGATCGTCGAAGGCAGCTCCCCGCTCCTGCGGGACACAAAGGTCAGCGACTGCACCGACGCCTCCACGGCCGTACTGCTCGCCGACGACTCCTCCGCCGAGTTCGACCGCCTGGACGTACTCGACGCGACCGGCACCGGCATCTCCGTACGCTCCGCCAACCCCCTCCTGCGCCACGCCCGGGTCATCCGAGCAGGCGGCCACGGCATCGAGATCACCGACGACGGCCGCGGCCGCCTGGAACACTGCGAGATCGACTCAGCGGGCGGCTGCGGCCTCAGCATCGACGACGACGCGAACCCCGAGATCACCGACACCGCACTGCGCTCCTCCGCCCGGTCGGGCGTCCTCATCGGCGCCCACGGACGCGGCACCCTGCGGGACTGCGAGATCACCGACAGCGCCGACGCGGGCGTGAACGTCCAGGACACCGGCGAGATCACCCTGGACCACGTACGCGTGAACGACTCCAAGGCCCACGGCATCCAGGTGGCCCGCGGCGGCCGAGCCTCCCTCACCACCTGCGAGATCACCGGCAGCACCGGCGACGGCATACGCGTCGACAGCGCCGAACGAGTCACCGTCACCCGCTGCGTCGTACGCGACAACCGAGGAGCCGGACTGCGCCAGAGCCGCTCAGGCGACCAGCTCTCCGTCGACTTCCTCACCAGCGCGGACAACGGCACGCCGGACAGCTGGGGCGAGAACGCCGAGATACCGGGCGGCGAGAACACAGCACCCGGCCAACCCGCGAGCCCACCCGAACCCGAGGGCCCGCTCGCGGAACTGGAGGCACTCATCGGCCTCGACAACGTCAAACACCAGGTCAACACCCTGGTCAACCTCAACCAGCTCGCCGAACGCCGCCGCCGCCTCGGCATGCCGGTCCCACCCATGAGCCGGCACCTGATCTTCGCCGGCCCGCCCGGCACCGGAAAGACCACCGTCGCCCGCCTCTACGGAAGCATCCTCGCGGACCTCGGCGTCCTGCGCTCCGGACACCTCGTCGAGGTCGCCCGCGCCGACCTGGTCGCCCAGATCATCGGCGGAACCGCCATCAAAACCACCGAAGCCTTCAACAGCGCACTCGGCGGCGTGCTCTTCATCGACGAGGCCTACACCCTCACCCCCGAAGGCGGCGCCTCCAACGACTTCGGACGCGAAGCCGTCGACACCCTCCTCAAACTCATGGAGGACCACCGCGACGACGTGGTCGTCGTGGCGGCCGGATACTCCGAACAGATGGAGTCCTTCCTGTCCGCCAACCCCGGCCTGGCCTCCCGTTTCACCCGCACCGTCGAGTTCGGCAACTACGCGGTGGACGAACTGGTCACCATCACCGAGAGCATGTGCGTCAAGCACCAGTACGAACTCGGGCCACTGACCCGCGAGGCACTCGCCGTACGCTTCGAAGGCATGACCCGCGACGCCAGCTTCGGCAACGGCCGGGCGGCCCGCGGGGTGTTCGAGGAGATGGTGGACCGACAGGCCTTCCGGCTCGCGGCCATGCCGGACCCGGGCGAGAACGACCTCACGCTCCTCCTGCCACAGGACGTCGGGGACGCGGAAGCGGCGGCCGTCCGCGGAACACCACAGCACACCAACGACACGGACGCGGCAGCCGACCCAATGACCGAACTCACCGCCATGGTGGGACTCGGATCCGTGAAGCAGGAAGTCACCGACCTGGTCAACCTGCTGTCCAACGCCCGCCAGCGCATCGCGGCCGGACTGCCCGCCCCGAAGATCAGCAACCACCTCGTCTTCACCGGCCCACCCGGCACCGGAAAAACCACGGTGGCCCGCCTCTACGCCAAACTCCTCCACTCACTCGGAGTACTCCCCCGCCCCACCCTGGTCGAGGTGGACCGCGCCGACCTGGTGGGCCAGTACATCGGCCACACCGCCCAGCGCACCAAGGAGGTCTTCAACAGCGCACTCGGCGGCGTTCTGTTCGTCGACGAGGCCTACACCCTCACCCCCGAAGGCGGCGCCTCCAACGACTTCGGACGCGAAGCCGTCGACACCCTCCTCAAACTCATGGAGGACCACCGCGACGACGTCGTCGTCATCGTCGCCGGATACACCGAGGAGATGGAACGCTTCCTCGCCTCCAACCCCGGCCTGTCCTCACGGTTCTCCAAATACGTACAGTTCGAGGACTACAGCACCGACGAACTCGTCACCATCGTCACCCGGCACGCCACCACCTCCGGATACGAGTGCGGCCCCGACACCCTCGCGGCACTGCGCACCCACGTGGACGCCATCCCCCGCGACCGCTCCTTCGGCAACGCCCGGCTCGCACGCCGGCTCCTGGAAACCATGATGACCAACCAGGCCCGCCGCCTCGGCGGCCTCCCGTCACCGAGCCTCGCCGACCTCACGACACTGCTCCCAGAGGACCTGCCGCCCACGGACAGCCCCGCACGCCACCAGGCCACGCTCTGACCAGAACAGACCGACCAGGCGAGACCAGGAGACCGCCCGCCGGAAACCACACACCGGCGGGCACCCTCACCCAGCCTTCTCCACCACGTACACATCCCTCACCCGCGGCACGTCGTCCACCCCGTCGGACCACAGCAAGCGGCGCGCGGTCGTCACATCCGTCACGAGCCCGGAGAGCAAACCGGACTTGAGAACGGCACCGATCGCCTCGGCGCTCCGCGGACCCCCCGAAACACCGATCAGCTCCGGAACGCGACGCAACTGATCGGCCCCGACGGAGATCGTGCGCGCGCCCAGCTCCATGGGAATCACCTGGCCGCCCTCGTCGAAGAGGTGACCGGCGACCTCGGCACAGGCACCGAACCCCCGGTACGTCTCGCGCTCCTCATCGCTCAGCGCCTCGTACACCGGCGAACCCGCCGCAGCCCACGCACGAACACCGACGACCGCCTTGGTCACCCGGCCGAAACGGTTCAGCGTCTCGGCGATGGACGGCTGGCTCCTGAGAATGGAAGCGGTCTGCGCGTCCGGCAGAGCGAACGGCGCATAGAGGGGAAAGGCACGGCCACCACCGGCCTCGGCAGTACGACGCACCGCGGCGACAACGGCGTCATTGGCCAGGTCCTGCCCGTGCACCCCGGTCAGCTGGACCACGTCGCAGGAAGGCAGCCGGACAACCGACTCACTGAACGCCTCCACCGAACGACTCCCGTCCAGCCCCAGGACGTCACCCTCCTCGGCGATCTCCGAGACCAGCTGCGCGGCCGCCGTTCCGAGCCACCGGTTGACCTGGCGCGAGTCCCCCGCACCCGGTGCACCGCCCTCACCCGCGGCCAACCTGACGACGACGACGTGCCGGAGACCGAAACGTTCGGTCAGGGCCTGCGCGAGCGGGGCGTCGATCTCGGCCGGGACGGTGATGTCGATCCGCACGATGTCGTGGGCCACCGCGGCGTCGAGAAGACGGGCGACCTTGAAACGGCTGATGTTGAATTCCCTGGCGATGTCGACCTTCGACTGATTGTCGAGGTAGAAGCGCCTGGCGACAGAAGCGGCGAGGAGCTTGTCGATCAACACGGGCGGAGACTCACCCTCACCGTGCTCGCCCACGTCGTCCCGCTGCGGCCTCATAAGCCGCCCCCGACCGGGCCGAGCAGGAAACCGAACAGGAAACCGAACAGGACACCGAGCAGGACATCGTGCCGTTCGGCGCGCGCACCCGGCGCACGGTCAGCTGGCAACACGTCGTTCCCTCCCACAGTCGCACCTCACCGTGGACGCGGTCCGACAACCTCGGGGAACTCCGCTCCCCTCCCACTCCCACAGCGACCAGTCAAGGCTACGCACTTCACCAGACGGTGGCGGGGCAGGGGCGGTTCACCTCACACGGCGGAAATCCGAACGCCGGAGGGACTGGAGGGTGTGGGGCCGTGCGGCGCTGCGCCAGAACACCTCGCAGCAGACGAGGGCTCCGGAACGGAAGAAAGAGCCCCCTGTCGGATTCGAACCGACGACCTGATCATTACAAGTGATCCGCTCTGGGCCGGACTGAGCTAAGGAGGCACCGCGCACCACAACGCCGCACGCGAAGGCGGCTCCACTCTACACAGAGCCCGCATCCTCAAGCCACGAAGTTCCCCGCTCATGTGATCCAAAAAACTGTGCGTAACCATCCGTGCACCCGTTCGTTGATCGGTCTGACGTGCTGTTCCGAAGATCGGATCGTCGGGGAGGGGATCATGGGCGGGTCGGCGGAGAAGGCGAAGCCGAAAGCGGTGACGGGCGAGCAAGCCAAGCGCATCAAGCGTGAGGCGCTCGGCATCGGCGACCGCCGCAAGCACCACACGCGCAAGGCGACCCCGTTGAAGGGGCACGTCAAGGAGCCGGACACCCAGCACCGTCTGTACCGGTTCCGCTTCTATCCGACGGAGGAGCAGGCCGAGCAGCTGGGGCGGACGTTCGGTGCCTGTCGGTGGGTCTGCAACGAGGGGTTGGCTCTGCGTTCCAACGCCTGGGAGCAGCACCGCGTGAATGTGGGTTTCGCGGAGACGTGTCGAGCGCTGACCGGTTGGAAGCGGTCGGAGGAGACGGTGTGGCTGGGGGAGGTGTCGTCGACGGTTCTGCAGCAGTCGTTGCGGCATCTCGACCAGGCGTTCGGCCGGTTCTTCAAGGGTGTGGCGCGGTATCCGAAGCGGAAGAGGAAGGGGCGGTCCCGGGATACGGCGACGTATGTGCGTACGGGTTTCAAGTGGGTGGAGGATCCGGAGCGGACGGGTACGGGGCTGATCACGCTGGCCAAACAGGCGCGGCCGTTGGACGTCCGCTGGTCGAGGGCGTTGCCCGCCGGGACGGTTCCGGTTCGGTTGTCGGTGACGCGGGATCGAGCCGGCCGGTACTTCGTGTCGACGCTGGTGGAGGAGCGAATAGCACCATTGCCTGCCGCGTTCGTGCCGGGTTCGCGGGCGCCGAAGGCGGTGGGGCTGGATCTGGGTCTGGCGTCGCTCGTGACGCTGGACGACGGGACGAAGCTTGATCATCCGCGGTTGTTGAGGCGGTATGCGGAGAAGTTGGCGCGGTTGCAGCGTGAGCTGCACAAGAAGGTGAGGGGGTCGAGGAACCGGCAGAAGGTCAGACAGAGGATCGCACGTCTCTACGCGCTCATCAGTGACGTACGCAGGGACCTGCTGGACCAGTTCACGACCCGCCTGGTGCGCGAGAACCAAGTGCTCGTGGTGGAGGACCTGTCCATCGTGACCCTGCTCCGTGCGTCGCGTGGCAAGGGGAGGCGCCGGAAGGCGAAGCTGAATGAGGCGATCTTCGATGCGGCGTGGGGTGAGTTGCTGCGGCAGCTTCGGTACAAGTGCGAGTGGTACGGCCGGACGCTGGTGGTCGTCGACCGTTTCTTCCCCTCGACCCGGCGGTGTTCGGCCTGTCACGCGAAGGGCCCGAAGATGGACGTCTCGGTTCGGGAGTGGACCTGCACCGAGTGCGGTGTGGTCCATGATCGCGACGTGAACGCTGCCGTGAATCTCCGCGACGAGGGGATGAGGCTGTACTGGCTGGTGGCGGCCGGGCTGCCGCCGGAGAGGAAGTCGCCGACGGTGATCAAGGCGTCGGAGCTGAAGGAGTGTTTGCCGACCGCGTAGGAGCGGCCGGTGCTGTACGGACCGACGGACCGACGGGCCGTCGGCCGGAATGCCTGTGGAGTCCGTGTGAGACCGGTCAGGCACAGCTCTCCAGGGCTGTGCGTGGTCGGCAGTGGGCGATGAAGCAGGAAGCCGTTGGGCAGGACCAAAAGGGCCGCGCTCTGCCCCGTCGAAAATTTCCGCGAAGTTCACAAGGCCCGGACTACTGACAGACCGGTGAACGCCAGGTACCGTCCTGACCCAGTTCACCCCTGTGGACTACACCACCGCGGAAGCGTACGAAACTGCCGCGGCGGATCACCACCTTCCTACAACGGATCGTCCGGCACGTTCCTGCCGGTAGAAGGGGGCCTACGACCCATGGCCACTGTTTCGTTCGACAAGGCGACCCGGATCTACCCGGGTACCGAGAAGCCCGCCGTAGACGCGCTCGACATCCACATCGAGGACGGGGAGTTCCTCGTTCTGGTCGGCCCGTCCGGCTGTGGAAAGTCCACCTCGCTCCGCATGCTCGCGGGCCTCGAGGACGTGAACGCCGGCGCCATCCGCATCGGTGACCGCGACGTCACGCACCTGCCGCCGAAGGACCGGGACATCGCCATGGTGTTCCAGAACTACGCGCTGTACCCGCACATGACCGTCGCCGACAACATGGGCTTCGCGCTCAAGATCGCCGGTGTGCCGAAGGCGGAGATCAAGCAGAAGGTCGAGGACGCCGCCAAGATCCTGGACCTCACCGAGTACCTGGCCCGCAAGCCGAAGGCGCTCTCCGGTGGTCAGCGTCAACGTGTCGCCATGGGTCGTGCCATCGTGCGTGAGCCGCAGGTCTTCCTCATGGACGAGCCGCTGTCCAACCTCGACGCCAAGCTCCGCGTCTCGACCCGTACGCAGATCGCGTCGCTGCAGCGCCGCCTCGGCATCACCACCGTCTACGTCACCCACGACCAGGTCGAGGCCATGACGATGGGCGACCGCGTGGCGGTCCTCAAGGACGGTCTGCTCCAGCAGGTCGACACCCCGCGCAACATGTACGACCGTCCGGCGAACCTCTTCGTGGCCGGCTTCATCGGCTCCCCGGCGATGAACCTGGTCGAGGTGCCGATCACCGACGGCGGTGTGAAGTTCGGCAACTCCGTCGTCTCGGTCGACCGTGACGCGCTCTCCGCCGCCACCGACAAGACGGTCACCGTCGGTGTCCGTCCCGAGCACTTCGACGTCGCCGGCTCCGACTCGGACCAGGGGCTCGCGGTCACCGTGAACGTGGTCGAGGAGCTGGGCGCCGACGCGTACGTCTACGGCACCGCCAAGGTCGGCGGCGACGACTCCAAGGACCTCGTGGTCCGCGTCAGCGGCCGTGACGTCCCGGAGAAGGGCAGCACGCTGCACATCGTCCCGCGCTCCGGCGAGACCCACGTGTTCTCGACCTCCACGGGCGAGCGTCTGTCCGACTGACGCACGACTGACGCACACGCACCCAGGTTGACGAAGAGGGCCCCGCGGACCACCACGGGGCCCTCTTCGCTGCTCGCAGCCACTCCGGCAAAACCGGTCATTTCGAGCGGTGTGCGTCAACCCCTACCCAGAAATCCGCACTCTCACATCCCCCGAACCGGTGACCAAGTGTCGTCGCCCGACTACCCCACGCTACCCTCGCTCGCGTGAAGCACACCATCACCCAACGGACCCAGCGCGGCCCGGGCCCCGCCCGCCGGATCGGCCGCAGCCTCGCTCTCGTTCTCCCCGTCGTCCTGGTGCTCTCCGGGACCCTGGCGGTCACCCGGGTCAACTGGTCCGGGAGCTCGTCCTCGGACTCGGTGCTCGCCGCCGCCGAGGCCCCCTCCGCCGCCAAGGCCCGCACCAAGTCCCGCGCCGCACACGAGGTGCTGCGCGACAAGCTCCTGCTGGAGCTCCAGGAGAAGGACCCGGGCGTCGCCCTCACCCACCTCCAGCAGGCCGTGAACGGCCGCCCGTCGCTGGCCCGCCACTGCACGTCGATCGCCCGCTCCCTGGGCCGCGCGGCCGTCAGGATGTACGGCCCGTCCCGCGCCCAGTCGTACGCCCGCCCGGTCTGCGACACGTCCTTCGCGTCCGGCGTCCTCACCCAGCACGGCTGAGCGCCCGCAGAGCCCGCCCGTCCGCCGCCCGGGCGGTGACCGCCGCGCAACCGATCCACGCGCTACCGATCCACGCGCAACCGATCCACAGGGCCGTGCTCCCGAGAACGGGGTGCCACGTACAGTTCCGGTCATGACCGATCCGAACGCCGCGTCGCGCCCCGTTCAAGCCGTCGTCCTGGCCGGGGGCCAGGGTTCCCGGCTGCGTCCGTACACCGACGACCGGCCCAAGCCCATGGTCGAGATCCCCGGCACGGGCACCCCGATCATCGGCCATCAGCTCGCCTGGCTCGCCGAGGAGGGCGTGACCGACGTCGTCGTCTCCTGCGGCCATCTCGCCGACGTCCTGGAGAAGTGGCTGGACTCGGCCGACCTGCCCGTCCGCGTCACCACGGTCGTCGAGACGGAGCCCCTCGGCCGCGGCGGCGGCCTCAAGTACGCCGCCTCCCACCTCCCGCACCCCGAGCAGCCCTGGTACGCGACGAACGGCGACATCTGGACCCGTTTCTCGCTCCGCGACATGGCGGACTTCCACGCCGAGCGCGACGCCGTCGCCACGCTTGCCCTCGCCCGCCCGCGCATCCCGTGGGGCGCCGTGCGGACGGACGGCTTCGGCCGGGTCACGGACTTCATCGAGGCCCCGCACGTGACGCACGAGATCAACGCGGGCGTCTACGTCTTCTCCCCCGAGTTCGCCTCCCTGCTCCCCGAGCGCGGCGACCACGAACGCACCACTTTCCCGCGCCTGGCCCGTGAGCGCCGCCTGGCCGGCTTCCCGATCCCGCAGGGCGCGTACTGGCGCGCCATCGACACGGCGAAGGACCTGACGGAGGCGGCGAAGGAGCTGGCTGCGCTGGGGCGTTGAGTTCCAGGCGGTCCGGACGGTCCGGACGGTTCGGACGGTTCGGACGGTTCGGACGGTTCGGACGGTTCAAGTAGTCGCCCCGCACAGGCCGTTGTACGACGACGGGGTCCCGCACATGCCCTGTGCGGGACCCCATCGTCGTACGACGCGTGCGTTCCTCTGGTCGTTACCCGAGCAGGCCGCCCACGAGTCCGTCCTTGCCTCCCTCGGAGCCGCCTCCGCCGGAGCCGGCCGAGCCGCCGGCGCCCGTGGAGGAGCCGCCGGACGCGCCGCCGCTGGAGGTGGGGCCCGTGGTGGTGCTGGGGGCCTGCCGGCCCGGGGACGTCTGCTGCGGCGGGACCTGCCCGGCCGTGCCCTGGGTCTGGCTGGGGCGGCCGCCGGTGACGGCGCCCGTGTCGCGGGTCGCGCCCGGGCTGCTCGCGCCCTGGGAGGGACTGGCGGACGTGGCGCCCTGCGTGGGCGAGTCGGCCGATGACGGGGTGCTCTTCTTGTGCCTGCCGGGTTCCTTGGGGAGCGGTGAGCCGGGCAGTTCGTTGCGCGGGGCCTCGCCCGGGCCGGGGACGACCACGCGGTCGGCGTCCCGGACGGCTCCGCCGAGCACCGAGCCGACGAGCAGGGTGAGCCCGATGACGACGGCGGTGACGAGGGCGCCGCGGCGCAGCACGTACCGCCGCAGTTCCCAGAGCTCCGCGCGCGGGCCGAGCCGGCGCCAGGCGTTCCCGGCGAGGCGGCCGTCGGCGGAGTAGACGGGTGCGCCGGCGATGATCAGCGGGGACCAGGCGGCGAGGTAGATGATGTCGGGGGTCTCGTAGGCCGGGACGGTCTTCCAGCTGACGGTGACGAGCAGCGCGGCCGACAGCAGGGCCCCGAAGGCGGCGGCGACGCGCTGCCAGAGGCCGAGGACCGTGAGGACGCCCACGACGACCTGGGCGAAGGCGATGACCAGGCCGGCGCCGACGGGGTGTTCGAGGCCGAACTGGCGCAGTGGCTCGGCGACTTCCCACGGGTGCAGCGTGTTGAGCCACTTCACCATGGAGCCGCGCTTGCCGCCGTCGAAGTAGTGCGGGTCGCAGAGTTTGCCCATGCCGGCGTAGATGGAGATGCAGCCGAGGAAGACCCGCAACGGCAGCAGCACCACGCCGAGGTTCATCCGGCGGCCGGGGTAGTAGGCGTGCCGCAGGGGCTCGTTGCCGTGGCGCCTGGACGGTGAGCGCCCGTCGGCGTCCTCGTACCCCTCCTCGAACTCCTCGTCGGCGTACCCGGGTTCGGCGTATCCGGATTCGGCGTAACCGGCGTCCCCGTACCCGGGCTCGTCGTACGCGCTGCCCGCGCCGCGCATCGGGGGCAGGATGCGGGCGCCGGCGGGGGCGTGGTCGCCGTGGCTGCGCTGGGCGCCCACGATGGGGGTCTCGACGGTCAGGTCGCCGTCGTGGCCAACGTGATCAGTATGACCAACGTGACCAACGTGACTGCCATGACTGCCATGACTGCCGTGACCTCCGTGGCCGCCCGCTCCGGTGGCGTAGCGGTCGGCCCCGGTGTCGTAGCCGGACCCCGAGGGGTATCCGTTGGGGTCGTCGACGCGGGGGATGACCTGGGTCGCGCCGGCGTCGCCCAGCGGGTCGGCGTGGTGGTGCACGCTCGTGCTCCGCACGGCCTGCAGCAGCCGGTGGGCGCCGGTGTCGTCGGGTGCGGACCTCCCGCTCCAGACGACGGGCGCCCGGCGGCGGGTGCCGGCGGCCGCGCCCGCCCTGCCCGCCGCGCCCACGACAGGGATGCGCGCGGTGTTCTCGGTGGCGCTGGAGTACCGTGCGATCCGCGGGGACCGGGCCCCCTGCGCGGCGCCCAACTGCACGCGGAAACTGGCGTGATTGACGATGATCTGCGCCGGATCGCTCGGCACCTTCACCATGCTCAGCGCGGGAGCGTCGTCGAATCCAGACGAGCGGTCCCCCGTGGGTGTGCGGGGTGTTCTGGTGTCCACACTCATCTAACCGAGTGACGTGTCGTTAGGACACTGCCTTGACCGCCCCGATCTGTCCGGACACCATCAAGATCATCCGCAATGCCCCGGACGTGCCCCAGACACCCCCGACGCCCCGTCTCACGCGCGCCGGCGCGCCGCCTCGTACAGCACAACTCCCGCCGCCACACCGGCGTTCAGCGACTCGGCGCCACCGGGCATGGGGATCCGCACCCGGAAGTCGCAGGTCTCGCCCACGAGTCGGGACAGGCCCTTGCCCTCGCTGCCGACGACGATGACGACGGGCCCTTCGAGCGCCTCCAGTTGGTCGACCTCGACCTCACCGTCGGCGGCGAGTCCGACGACCACGATGCCGGCCTTCTTGTACGCCTCCAGGGCGCGCGTGAGGTTGGTGGCGCGCGCGACGGGCGTACGGGCGGCCGTACCGGCGGACGTCTTCCAGGCACCGGCGGTCATGCCGGCCGCGCGCCGTTCGGGCACCACCACGCCGTGCCCGCCGAACGCGGTGACGGACCGGACGACGGCGCCCAGGTTGCGCGGGTCGGTCACTCCGTCGAGGGCGACGATCAGCGGGTCCTGGCCCTCGTCGTACGCGGCGTTCGCGAGGTCCTCGGGGTGCGCGTACTCGTAGGGCGGGACCTGGAGGACGAGGCCCTGGTGGTTGAGGCCGTTCGTCATGCGGTCGAGCTCTGGGCGGGGGGCCTCCATGAGGTTGATGCCGCCGCGCTCGGCGGCGAACTGGAGCGCCTCGCGGACCCGCTCGTCGTTGTCGATGAACTGCTGGACGTACAGCGTGGACGCGGGCACGCCCTCGCGCAGCGCCTCGACGACGGGGTTGCGGCCGACGACCAGCTCGGAGGACGACTTGCCGCCCCGGCCCTTGGGCTGCGGCCGCCCCTGCGCCGCCCGCCGCGACTTGGCGTTCGCGGCGCGCTGCTTGACGTGACCCTTGCGCATCTCGGCGGGCGGGGTCGGACCCTTGCCCTCGAGGCCCCGGCGCCGTTGGCCGCCACTGCCGACCTGCGCGCCCTTCTTGCCGGACATGCGGCGGTTGTTTGCGGCCATGACCTACCTGTCTCCGTGAGCTTTCGTACGTACGTCTTATGCAGTGTGCCGCCCGGAGAGCCGAGCGGCACAATCGATCAAGAAGCCGATCGAGAAGTCGATCGAGGAGTCGATCGAGAAGTGCTCAGCGCGGGCCGAGCGACCAGCGCGGTCCCTGCGGGCTGTCCTCGATGACCAGACCCGACTGGTTGAGCTGGTCGCGGATGGCGTCCGCGGTCGCCCAGTCCTTGCGGGAGCGGGCCGCCTCGCGCTGGTCGAGGACGAGCCGTACGAGGCTGTCGACGACCCCGTGCAGGTCCTCACCGCGGTCGCCCTCGGTCGACCACTGCGCGTCGAGGGGGTCGAGGCCGAGGACGCCGAGCATGGCGCGCACCTCGGCGAGGCGGGCCACGGCGGCCTCTTTGTCGTCGGCGGCGAGGGCGGAGTTGCCCTGGCGGACCGTGGTGTGCACGACGGCGAGCGCCTGCGGTACCCCGAGGTCGTCGTCCATGGCCTCGGCGAAGGCGGGCGGCACCTCGGCCGACGGCTCGACGGCACCGCCGGCCTTCTCCACGACCCGCTGGACGAAGCCCTCGATGCGCGCGAACGCCGACTCGGCCTCGCGCAGGGCGTCCTCGCTGTACTCGATCATCGACCGGTAGTGCGGCGTGCCGAGGTAGTAGCGCAGGACGATCGGCCGCCAGTGCTTGACCATCTCGCTGACGAGCACCGAGTTGCCGAGGGACTTCGACATCTTCTCGCCGCTCATGGTGACCCACGCGTTGTGCACCCAGTAGCGGGCGAACTCGTCGCCGAAGGCCTTGGCCTGGGCGATCTCGTTCTCATGGTGGGGGAAGATCAGGTCGAGCCCGCCGCCGTGGATGTCGAACACGCTGCCCAGGTACTTGTGGGCCATGGCCGAGCACTCCAGGTGCCAGCCCGGCCGCCCGCGTCCCCACGGTGTCTCCCAGGTCGGCTCGCCGGGCTTGGCGGCCTTCCACATGGCGAAGTCGCGGGGGTCCCGCTTGCCCGTCTCGCCCTCGCCCGAGGGCTGCAGCAGGTTCTCCAACTCCTGGTTGGACAGCTGCAGGTACTCCGGGAAGGAGCGCACGTCGAAGTAGACGTTCCCCTCGGCCTCGTAGGCGTGGCCGCGCTCGATGAGCCCGCGCATCATCTCGACCATCTCGGTCACGTGGCCCGTCGCGCGCGGCTCGTACGTGGGCGGCAGGCATCCCAGCACCTCGTACCCGTCGTTGAACGCGCGCTCGTTCTCGTAGCCGATCGCCCACCACGGGCGGCCCTGGTCCGCCGACTTGGTGATGATCTTGTCGTCGATGTCCGTGACGTTCCGGATGAACGTCACCTCGTAGCCGCGGTAGGCGAACCAGCGGCGCATGATGTCGAAGTTGAGGCCCGAGCGGATGTGCCCGATGTGAGGTGCTGCCTGCACGGTGGCGCCACACAGGTAGATCGAGACGCAACCCGGCCTGAGCGGGGCGAAGTCACGGATCTGCCGGGCACTGGTGTCGTACAGGCGAATAGTCACCACTCCAGGGTAGTGGGCGTGGGGCAGTGCACAGCGACTTATGACGTGAGGGCCACGTATTCGTGACATGTGAGGGTTCCTCGCCCCCGCCGCCCCTACCCGTCCCATCCCCAGGGGCGCTGCCCCTTCGACCCCGACCGCCGGTCAAGGGGGCTGCGCCCCTTGGACCTCCACCCTTTTTCGGGGCTCCGCCCCGGACCCCGCACGGGGCTCCGCCCCGGACCCCGTTTCAGGGGCCGCCCCCCGGACCCCCGCTCCTCAAACGCCGGAGGGGCTGGAGGGCGCGGGTCGGCGCTGGATGGCATGGGTCGGGGCTGGGTGCTGCGGGGCGAGGGCTGGACGGTAAGGGCGGCGCTGAAGGGTGCGGGGCGACGCTGAAGGGTGCGGGGCGGGGGCTGAATGGCGCGGGGCAGCGCTGAAGGGTGCGGGGCGGGGGCTGAATGGCGCGGGGCAGCGCTGAAGGGTGCGGGGCGGCGCTGGCTTTCCCGGCCGGGAGCTGTGCTTTCAGGGCCGCGGGGAACCGCACGGCTTTCAGGGGTGCGGGGAACTGCGCGACCAGCCCTCACCCACCCGCACCCAACCCACTCGCCCGGAGACCCCACACGGGGGTCTGGGGGCGCAGCCCCCGGGGACAGGATGGGACGGGTAGGGGCGGCGGGGGCGAGAACACCCCGGTGGGTCAGCCGGACCGTACGACCAACGCCGTAGCCACCGCCATCAACCCCTCCCCCCTCCCCGGAAACCCGAGCCCGTCCGTCGTCGCCCCGGAGACGGACACAGGAGCCCCCACCGCCTCCGACAACACCGTCTGCGCCTCACCCCGCCGCTTGCCGATCTTCGGGCGCGGCCCGACGACCTGCACCGCGACGTTCCCGATGACGAAGCCCGCCGCCCGCACGATGCGGGCGGCCTCCGCCAGCAGCACGACCCCCGCCGCACCGGACCACTCCGCCCGCCCCGTACCGAAGTGCTGCCCCAGGTCCCCCAACCCGGCGGCCGAGAACAGCGCGTTGCACGCCGCGTGCGCGACCACGTCCGCATCCGAGTGACCGGCGAGTCCGGGCCCCTCCCCCTCCCAGAGCAACCCGGCGCACCACAGCTCCCGCCCCTCCTCGAAGGCGTGGATGTCGGTGCCGATGCCCACCTGGGGCAGGGGGAAGGGGACGGCTCCCCCGTGCGGCCCGGAGGCCATCGGTTCAGAAGCCATCGTTCAGCCTCCTCCGCGCGAGGACCGCCTCCGCGAGAACGAGGTCGAGGGGCCGGGTGACCTTGAAGGCCTCCTCGTGCCCCGGAACCACCACGACCCGCAGCCCGAGCTGCTCCACCATGCTCGCGTCGTCGGTGACGTTCTCGGTGACCGTCTCGTGGGCTCGCACGAGCGTGTCGCGGTCGAAGCCCTGGGGAGTCTGCACGGCACGCAGCCGCGAGCGCTCCGGCGTCGCGACCACGGGCTCCGGCGCACCGGGCGCGTCCGCCGGCTCGACCTGCTTGACGGTGTCCGCGAGCGGCAGCGCCGGCACGACGGCGGGCGCCCCCTCCCGTACGGCCTCGATGACGGCGTCCACCGTGTCGACGGGCACCAGTGGCCGCGCCGCGTCGTGGACCAGCACGATGTCGACGCCGGGCGGCAGCGCGTCCAGTCCGAGCCGCACCGACTCCTGCCGGCTCTCACCACCCGGTACGACGAGGAAGTCGGTCCGCTCGGGCAGCGCGTGCGCATCGAGCAGGCTCTTGGTCTCGGCGGTACCGTCGGGCGGCGCCACCACCACCACGAGGGAGACGGCCCGTGACGCGGCCATCGCGCGGGCCGCGTGGATGAGCATCGGGGTGCCGTTCAGTGTGCGAAGCGCCTTGGGGGCGCCCGGACCAAGGCGCACGCCCCGGCCCGCGGCCGGGATCACGGCCGCCGTACGGGCCCCCGTACGAGCCCCCGTACGAGCCTCCGTTCGAACACCTGGAGACGAAGGGCGCGGATCGTCAGACATCGGTTCCTGTCAGGTTTGTGTGCTCGGCATGCGTGGGTATGGCCTGGAGGAGTGCCGGGCGCGAGCCTTGACCGGACCCTTCCGTGACACCTGGTCGAGCCAGCTGCCCGGGCCCGGCACGTCAGTATCGGGGGAATCCCCGTCCGAGTACGGCACGGCGGCACGACACAGGCGTACGAGCGCGTGAACGGACCGTGAAGGATATCGGTGCGGAGCGATGCGCGGAGCTTCATGTACCGCGGAGCTTCATGTCCCGGCGTCATGGCTCGGCATCATGTCGGCGTCGGCTTCGGCGCATCATGACGATCCGGAGTTACGTCCGTCACCGGCGTCCGGGCACGACCGCGCACCCGAGTACGAACATGCGTCCGAGCACAAACATGCCGCAGCGCCCGGCGACAGCTACTGGTCATCGGGCACCGCGGCATTTCACTGCACGGGTTTTCACTCCACTGAAGCGAGCTGCTGGCGCGCTGGGGGCGCCTGCGTCAGGACGCGAGGACCTCGTCGAGCAGTGCCTCGGCCTTGTCCTCGTTCGTGTTCTCTGCGAGCGCGAGCTCACTCACCAGGATCTGCCGGGCCTTGGCGAGCATGCGCTTCTCACCGGCGGAGAGTCCGCGCTCACGCTCGCGACGCCACAGGTCACGCACCACTTCCGCGACCTTGATGACATCGCCGGAGGCGAGCTTCTCCAGATTTGCCTTGTAACGACGCGACCAGTTCGTGGGCTCCTCGGCATACGGTGCGCGCAGCACCTCGAAGACCCGGTCCAGCCCGTCCTGACCGACCACATCACGCACGCCGACGAACTCCGCATTGTCCGCTGGCACACGCACTGTCAGGTCGCCCTGGGCGACCTTCAGCACCAAGTAGGTCTTGTCCACGCCTTTGATCTGACGAGTTTCGATAGCCTCGATCAGCGCGGCCCCGTGATGGGGATAGACCACGGTGTCGCCAACCTTGAACGTCATGTGACAGGTACCCCTTCCGTGGCTATCCAGGGTAACACGGATACGGCGTCTTCTGAATGGCGTTTTCGCAGGTCAGGGCATATCTCGGGGCTTGACAACAGCGACAGGAACGTGCATCGGAGGGGGAACGGAGCGGGGTATTCGCAGGTCGGAGCGGCTCTGCGGGCGGGGTGAAACGCGTACGTTACACACATCCGGAGCCGGTCGACGAAGGCTGAACATCCCGTTATGTCCGACTCCAAGTGTGCGAGTCACGCTACTCCGTTCGGTGAGCGGAGGTGGATCCGAGACGAATCCGGAATTGATCACGACGATGATCTTCGACCGAGTTCGGCGGCCGATCTCCCGACCGTTCTCCCGCCCGATCCGCGCGGTGATCAATTTCCCGGTACCGCCATGCATTCCTTACCGGAAATCGCCGCCGCTGTTGCCGAAGAGGCCGAAGAGGCCAGTGGTGCTTATGTGAATGCGGAACGGGGACACGCCGACGAGAGCACCTGCCCGGGCGAAGCCGACCGCCCCAGAGGAGGGTCGGGTGCGGGGGCCGGGGAACGGCTCGGTAACCTAAGCCCGCTGACCAATGCCTGGGCGGCTTTACGGCCGTACGGCCGCCCGACCTCGCATCGCCCACGTTCGCCCACGTTCAAGGAGTTTCCGCCGCCGTGAGCAGCAGCCTTCGACGCGGCGCCCTCGCCGCCGCCGCCATCGCGTTCTCGATCGCCTCGCTCGCCGCGTGCGGCGCCGGCAACAACGCCCAGACGCTGGAGGTCAAGCCGGACAACGCGGCCACGGCCGTCGGCGACATCAAGGTCCAGAACGCGATCGTCGTCACCCAGCCCGACCTGGAGTCGACGGGCCCGGCCGTGGTCTCCGCGACCTTGTTCAACAACGGTCGTACCGCCCAGACGCTGGACTCCATCACCGTGGCCGGCACCGGCAAGTCGGCGGAGATCAGCCCCGCGAAGGGCAAGGGCAAGCTGACCATCCCGGCCCACGGATCCGTCGTCATCGGCGGCAAGGGCAACG
The DNA here is from genome assembly GCF_040704615.1 of Streptomyces sp. NPDC046862. Taxonomy (NCBI): domain Bacteria; kingdom Bacillati; phylum Actinomycetota; class Actinomycetes; order Kitasatosporales; family Streptomycetaceae; genus Streptomyces; species Streptomyces sp. NPDC046862. Next base: position 81,890 of record NZ_JBEYXP010000014.1, read on the forward strand.
CCTCCGCGGTGCTGCCGAGCAGCCGCGAGGCCGTCAAGGACGGCAACGCGCAGAAGATCACGTTCACCTTCAGCAGCACCGGTGCCGTGAGCCTGCGGGCCTTCGTCGTCCCGGCCGCGAGCTACTTCGAGAAGTGGGGCCCGAGCGAGATCCCGGCGGTCCCGTCGCAGAGCCCCAGCCCCTCGGGGAGCCCCAAGGCCCCCTCCGGCTCCCCGTCCGGGACCCCCTCGGGCACGGCGACGGGTGAAGCGGGCGGGGGTGACGCCATCGGCAGCGAGACCGGGGCGTCGGCATCGTCCTCGTCCCAGGACTCCGCCGGGCACTGAGCCCCGCACGCGCGTCTGCATCCCGTACACACGAAAGGGCGGCACCCTCGGAGGGTGCCGCCCTTCTCGTTGCTGTTCTCGTCGGCCTACGGCTCGAACTTGTACCCCAGCCCACGCACCGTCACCAGGTAGCGCGGAGCGCCCGGGTCGGGCTCGATCTTCGCGCGGAGGCGCTTGACGTGGACGTCGAGGGTCTTGGTGTCGCCGACGTAGTCGGCGCCCCAGACTCTGTCGATGAGCTGCATGCGGGTCAGTACGCGTCCCGCGTTGCGCAGGAGCATCTCCAGCAGGTCGAATTCCTTGAGGGGCAGATCGACCTTGGAGCCGGAGACAGTGACCACGTGGCGGTCGACGTCCATACGGACCGGACCGGCCTCCAGCGCGGCCGGCGCCACCTCCTCGGGCTCGCCGCGGCGGCGCAGGACGGCCCGGATGCGCGCCACCAGCTCGCGCGAGGAGAAGGGCTTGGTGACATAGTCATCGGCTCCTATTTCCAGGCCCACGACCTTGTCGATCTCGCTGTCCTTGGCGGTGACCATGATCACCGGGACGTTGGAGCGGCCGCGCAGCTGGCGGCAGACCTCGGTGCCCGGCAGCCCGGGCAGCATGAGGTCGAGCAGCACGAGGTCGGCGCCGTTGCGCTCGAACTCGTCGAGGCCGTCGGGCCCGGTGGTCGCGATGGCGACCTCGAAGCCCTCTTTGCGGAGCATGTAGGACAGGGCGTCGGAGAAGGACTCCTCGTCCTCGACGACGAGCACTCGGGTCACGGAAGGACCTCCGGGGCGGGAAGCGGTTCGTAAGGGGATGAGTCAGTAGGGGGCTGTCCGTCCTCATCGTCGAGGTCCGGGTGCTGTGACGCGCGGTCGCGGGCCGCGCCCGCCTCCGGCAGTCTGAGGGTGAACGTGGAGCCCTGACCCTCGGAACTCCACACCGTGACCTCCCCGCCGTGCGAGGCGGCCACGTGCTTGACGATCGCGAGACCGAGCCCCGTACCGCCGGTGTGGCGGGACCGGGCGGGGTCGACGCGGTAGAAGCGCTCGAAGACGCGCTCCTTGTCCTTCTCGGAGATGCCGATGCCCTGGTCGGTGACGGCGACCTCGATCAGGTCCCCACCCGGAGTGCTGACCCTGCGGGCGGCGATGCCGACGCGGGTGCGGGCGGGAGAGTAGTTGACGGCGTTCTCGACGAGGTTGCCGAGGGCCGCGGCGAGCTGCCCGCGGTTGCCCCACACGCGCAGGTCGGCGGTGCCCCCGGCGGCCATCGTGATCTGCTTGGTGCCGGCCTGGTGGCGGCACCGGTCGATGGCCTCGGCGACGAGCTCGTCCACGCGGACGGGCTCGGCGTCCTCCAGCGGATCGTCGTTCTGCACACGCGAGAGGTCGATGAGCTCCTGTACGAGGTTCGTGAGCCGGGTGGCCTCGATCTGCATGCGCCCGGCGAAGCGTTCCACCGCCTCGGGGTCGTCGCTGGCCCCCATGACCGCCTCGGAGAGGAGGGAGAGCGCCCCGACGGGCGTCTTCAGCTCATGGCTGACGTTCGCCACGAAGTCCCGTCGTACGGCCTCTATGCGGCGGGCCTCGGTGAGGTCCTCGACCAGGAGCAGGACCAGTCGGGAGCCGAGGGGCGCGACGCGGGCGGACACGGCGAGGGCTTCACCTCGTCCGGTGCCGCGCCGGGGCAGGTCCAGCTCGACCTGGCGTATCTCGCCGTCGCGCCGGGTGTCCCTGGCCATCTGCATCATGGGCTCGATGGCGAGCTTGCCCCCGCGGACCAGCCCGAGGGCGTACGCGGCGGAGCTGGCCTTGACGACGGCGTCGCCCTCGTCGAGTACGACGGCGGAGGAGCGGAGCACGGACAGCACCGTGTCGACGCCGGGCGGCAGCACCGGGTCCGTGTGCAGGGAGGTCCTGGTGGGACGCTTCTGCTCGCGTTCGCTGTAGCGGAACGACAGCATGGCGATGACACCGGTGAGCACACCGGCGATCGCTGCCGCTGCGGCGACCGCCGCGTTCACGTCCATGCCAGACAGGTTAGGCACGACGCCGTGCCCGTCCACAGCCATCGGAGTGCGAGCTCGAACACTCGTCGCCCAGAGTTCACCTTGGAGCCAGTATTGGTTCATTTGGGATGCCGGAAACGGACGCGTCCGGGGCGGAACGTGGCAGCGTGGGGTTCACCGGGCCTGTGGCGACCGGCCGGGAGGCGCCGTACGCCACGGCGTCCGATGGTGGACATTGCTGGTGGAAACCCCAGAACCCCTGGAACCCCCGAAAGAGACGCAAGAGAAGAGGGATCCCTGATGCGGGACGCGTACCACGAGGAACTTGACTCGATCGGCGACGACCTGGTCGAGATGGCCCGCCTGGTCGGGTCGGCGATCGGGCGCGCCACGACGGCCATCCTCGACTCCGACCTGAAGCTGGCGGAGAACGTGATCGAGGCCGACACCAAGGTCGACGACCTCCAGCACGATCTGGAGGCGCGCGCGATAGCCCTGCTCGCCCGCCAGCAGCCGGTGGCGACGGACCTGCGTATCGTCGTGACGTCGCTGCGCATGAGCGCAGACCTGGAGCGCTCGGGCGACCTGGCCCAGCACGTGGCGAAGCTCGCCCGCCTGCGCTTCCCCGAGCGCGCGGTCCCGCGGGACCTGCACGCCACGATCCTGGAGATGGGCCAGCTGGCCCAGCGTCTGATGGCGAAGGCCGCCGAGGTCCTCATCACGAAGGACGTGGACCTGGCCATGCAGCTGGAGCAGGACGACGACGAGATGGACCTCCTCCACAGGACGCTCTTCCAGCACCTCATCGACGACCGCTGGAAGCACGGCATCGAGACCGCGGTGGACGTCACCCTGCTGGGCCGCTACTACGAGCGCTTCGCGGACCACGCCGTGTCCGTGGCCAAGCGCGTGGTGTACCTGGTGACGGGCGAGCACGCGGACGACATCCAGGCGGACATCCAGCCGGTGGCGGGGGCCGAGGGGGCGTAGGGGCCGGCTGCGGCGCAGGACCCCGGCCGGCAAGGGCTTGAGCCCGGCGGGGCGTACGGCCCGGGCAGGTCGTACGGCCCTGGCTGGCTCGGCTCCAGGCACTCGGTACTCGGTACTCGGTACTCGGTACTCGGTACTCGGTACTCGGTACCTGGGAGCGTGCGCTCGGTACGTCAGGGCGTGCGCGAGCCTCAGTGCGCCGTTGATGCGCCCAGGCCAACGGGCGTCCACTGGGCACAGGCACCAGCCTTCGAGGAGGGACCCATGGCCGAATCCCCCATCACACCCGACCCCACCCAGGACCGCGAGACGGAGCAGCCCACCGAGATCAGGACGCTGCCCCTGGTCGCCGCCTGCGGCTGCGGCTCGGGGTGCGGCTGCGGCTGCCAGTCGGGCGGCCCCTGCCAGTGCGGCTGACGACGATACGACGGTGAAGGGCCCCGGGACGATCCCGGGGCCCTTCACCGTCGTAGGGACTCGACCGCCGTAGGCACTCGCCTCTGCGCGCGTCCGGTAGCAGCATGGAGAAAGGGAGCAAATGGGAAGGAGGCGGGAACCCATGACCCGCTTCATGGACGTCCACCACGGAATGAAGGGCATCACGGCCGAGCAGCTGCGCGAGACGCACGAGGCCAACCTCGCCATAGAGAAGGACGAGGGCGTCCACTTCGAGAAGGCGTGGGCGGACCCCGAGTCCGGCACGGTCTACTGCCTCTCCGAGGCCCCGTCGGCCGACGCGGTCCAGCGCATCCACGAACGGACCGGCAACAAGCCCGACGAGGTCCACCCGGTGCCGCTGGCCGTGTGAGCGCCTGTCGTCCACGACGGCCCCCTGACCGCGCGAGTCCGCCGGCAGAGGGCCGGAGGTGTGGGGACAGATGGCTTCCGGTCGTCCGGCACCGTCCGGTACCGGTCGAGGGGGGGGAACGACCCTCTCCGGGGTGCGGTCACCCACACCCCCACCCGGTGGGGTACTCCATGGTTCCCGTACGGGCACGACGGCATCGTTGAACCCGATGGGCCCAGACGCCGACAGTTCTCGTCTCTCATCCGGAAGGTGACTCTCATGATGTCCCAGAAGTCGCTGCTGCCCTCACAGGCCGGCACCACGACGGACGACCTGACCCAGAGCACCGGGGAGAGCACCCTCACCCCGCTGCTCAGCGCCTGGGACCGGGCGCACCCCACCGTCGCCGACCCCGACTGGCGGCACCTTCTGGACGAGATGGCCCACCCGCACACCACGCGGGCCTTCCACCGCCTGGCCACGGCCGCGGCTTGAGCCGGCGGGCCCGTCCGGGCCCGGCCCGGACGGAGACAAACGGCTGCAGCGCCCCCGGCCCATAAACCGTTTCTCGCGTCGGGCGCGGCACGAGACACTCGCCAGGACAGTGAGCAAGGCGATCGCCGGTCGTCTCCCATGCCGCACCGGCGCCGGTGGGGGACCAGTGGGGGGATCATGGCCAGACCCGCGGTTGGGGCGGCATTACACCGCTGTGCCGAATGCGCCGGATACGAGTACGGCGGTGCGCCTGCCTGTGCCGCCTGCCGCGAGCTGGTGGACGGCATCGTCGAAGGCGAATGGCTCGCCTTTCTGCACCAGTGGGGCGTCGCCGACTCCCAGGAGGTCACGGCGCTTGCCGAGATGGTGGCGGCCGAACCCGACCGTCACGACTGGCGGTTGGTGGACGCCGCGCTCGACAGGCTCCCGTGCCCGGAATGCGGCGACCGGCTCAGCCACGGTCCTGTCGGCTGCTCCGCGTGCGATCTCGCCCACGGCTTCCGCTACGCCGCGATCGAGACGGACCGCCCCGGCGTCCCTCGGGGCAACGAGCACGCCATCCGGGTCAACGTCTCGGTCGTACGCCGACCCCAGATCACTTCCGAGAACGAACTCCTCGCCCGCCGCCTGCTGCTACCGCACTTGTTGGTGGGCCTCCTACCGACGACCGAAGAGGCCCAGCGGATAAACGCCCTGATCAAGAGAAACCCGTCGGCGCAGAAGACCGACCTCATCGAACAGGCCATCGAGGAGAGGCTCGGCCGCCAAGGCGACAGAAGTGGCCCTCCAACGTGAGATGACCTCGCCGTCAACGGGGTCACCACAAGCGATAGGGCCCCTTGAGGGCGTGGGGATGAGCTAAGCCGCCTTGGGTCGCGCGGCACGCGTGCGCGAGGTGGGCCCTGGTACGGGCCCCGCTACATCCTCGTGAAGGAAGGTCTCGTCCTCCCCGAAGTCCGGGGCCTGGAAGGGGCTTGTCGTCGGAGGCGGCGGTGCCGCGGTGGCACAGCGGGGTTGCCCTTCCAGGGCGGAGAACAGCGACGTCGGATCGATGGGAGGCTCCCTTTCGTTACAGGTCCCGGAAGGGGCCTGGCGTGCCATGACCGGGCACAGCGGTCCTACAGCTTGGCCATCTTGGCGTACGGGCTCAAGATCCGCATTTGCGCCGAGCCGAAATCCACGAGCGCCGCGATTCCATCCTCGATGCCGATCACTCGGCCGAGGCCGTACATGTCGTGTGTGACCCGGTCGCCCAAGGCGAAGTGCTTGGGAGCCGGGGCGACCGGGGCCTTGAAGGGGCTGGTAGGCAAATGACGCTTAGGTGCATCAGGCTTTGTCATCGCCCCCATTATGCGCCTACACGCGCCCGGTCGACTGTGCCCGTCCATGTCTGCTGCTCGGCACCGGTCCTGGACGGCAACGACCACTACAGGAGAGAGGCGGGGCGGTAGGGCTGATCCGCCCCGGAAGGCACGCCGGCCTTCGGCGGACATGGGAGCACGGACAGAGGTCAGGGACAGACGGCCCCGGCCCACCACAAAGCCCCCTACCCACGGAGAACCCGCAGGCAGGGGGCTTGATCGTGACGGGTTACTTCTTCTTGCCCTGGTTCTTGACCGCCTCGATCGCCGCCGCGGCCGCCTCGGGGTCGAGGTACGTGCCGCCCGGGTTCACCGGCTTGAAGTCGGCGTCCAGTTCGTAGGCGAGGGGGATGCCCGTGGGGATGTTCAGGCCCGCGATGTCGGCGTCCGAGATGCCGTCGAGGTGCTTGACGAGGGCGCGGAGGCTGTTGCCGTGGGCCGCGATCAGGACCGTGCGGCCGGCGAGGAGGTCGGGGACGATGCCGTCGTACCAGTACGGGAGCATGCGGCCCACGACGTCCTTCAGGCACTCCGTGCGGGGGCGGAGCTCCGGCGGGATCGTCGCGTAGCGCGGGTCGTCCGACTGGGAGTACTCGGTGCCGTCCTCGAGCGGGGGCGGCGGGGTGTCGTACGAGCGGCGCCACAGCATGAACTGCTCCTCGCCGAACTCGGCGAGCGTCTGCGCCTTGTCCTTGCCCTGGAGGGCGCCGTAGTGGCGCTCGTTCAGGCGCCAGGAGCGCTTGACCGGGATCCAGAGGCGGTCGGCGGACTCCAGGGCCAGCTGCGCGGTGCGGATCGCGCGCTTCTGGAGCGAGGTGTGCAGCACATCCGGGAGCAGGCCGGCGTCCTTGAGCAGCTCGCCGCCGCGCGTCGCCTCCTTCTCGCCCTTCGCGGTGAGGTTGACGTCCACCCAGCCGGTGAACAGGTTCTTCTCGTTCCACTCGCTCTCGCCGTGACGGAGGAGGATCAGCTTGTACGGTGCGTCGGCCATGGCCCGAGCGTAATCCAACCCTTTGATCACTTGGGATGGCGGTCACCAGGCGGACAGGGGGGCGGATGGGCCGGGCGGACAGTTGACTGCGTTTGTTAATTGAGTGGTCCCCCTGCGCCCTCACTCGTAATGTGTGGTCACCGTCAGCGCCACTTACCTTCGTGCGCCGGTCTCGTCCGCCGGCGTCGTCCGTGGGCTTCATCCGTGGGGGATCCTTATGCCAGTAGCCGCCCTGAGGCGTGCCGTCCGTGAGAGCGTCTCGGGGTTGCCCCGGGAGTTCTGGTGGCTGTGGACCAGCACCCTGGTCAACCGGCTCGGTGGCTTCGTCGCCACCTTCATGGCCCTCTACCTCACGCTCGACCGCGGCCACTCCGCCTCCTACGCCGGTCTGGTCGCCTCCCTCCACGGGCTCGGCGGCGTCATCTCCTCTCTCGGCGGGGGCGTCATGGCCGACCGGCTCGGGCGGCGGCCCACGCTGCTCGTCGCCCAGGCCTCCACCGCCGTGTCCGTCGCGCTGCTCGGCTTCGTGCGCGACCCGGTCGCGATCGCTGCCGTCGCCTTCCTGGTGGGCGCGGCCAGCAACGCCTCGCGGCCCGCCGTCCAGGCGATGATGGCGGACATAGTGCGGCCCGAGGACCGCGTCCGTGCCTTCTCCCTCAACTACTGGGCGATCAACCTCGGTTTCGCCGTCTCGTCCACGGCGGCGGGGTTCATCGCCGAGGTCAGCTATCGCGCGGGGTTCCTGATCGAGGCCGGCATGACCATGGCCTGCGCCGTCGTCGTCTTCGCCAAGCTGCCCGAGTCGCGGCCCGTGCCCGGCGCCAAGGGGCCCGGGGACCGGCCCGAGGTGGGGCTCGGGACCGTGCTGCGCGACGGGCGCTTCATGGCCGTCGTCGGGCTGTCCTTCATGGTCGCGCTCATCTTCCAGCAGGGTTCGGTCGGGCTCCCGGTCGCGATGGGCGAGGCCGGTTTCACGCCTGCCGACTACGGGCTGGCCATCGCGCTCAACGGCGTCCTGATCGTCGTGCTGCAGATTCCGGTCACCCGTTTCATCGAGCACCGGGATCCGCGCCGTCTGCTCGTCCTCTCGTCCGTGCTGGCGGGGTACGGGTTCGGGCTCACCGCCTTCGCCGGTTCGGTCGGCGTCTTCGCCCTCACCGTGTGCGTGTGGACCCTGGCCGAGATCGTCAACGCCCCCACCCAGACGGGCCTCGTCGTACGTCTGTCGCCGGTCCACGGGCGCGGCCGCTACCAGGGCATGTACACGATGTCCTGGTCGGTCGCCGCGCTGGTCGCGCCGCTGATGTCGGGGGTCGTCATCGACCGGTGGGGTGCCGAGTGGCTGTGGGGGCTGTGCGCGGTGGTGGGGACCTTGGCGGGGGTCGGGTACTGGGTGCTGATGCGGCGGGTGACGACGGAGGAGTCCGATGCTCCGGTCTCGGACAGCCAGAATGGCCCGATCAGCCAGGACAGCCAGGACAGCCCGCACTCCGATGCCGATTCCGTCAGTGTCAGCGTCGAGGCCCGGGCCGCCGGTACTGCCTGACCGGCCAAGAGCCGCCCCTCACGGATGCATCCGTGCCCCCTTCATCACCTTGTCCACCGCGTTGCGCGGGCCGTACACCGCCAGGCCCACCAGGTCCAGGTCGGCCGTGCCCACCGCCCGTACGGCCGCGCGGTTGTCGCGGTCGTTGCCCGTGGTGAAGAGGTCGGAGGTGAAGAGGGCGCGGGGCAGGGCCCGGGACAGGGCGCGCGTGTGGGCCGTCCGCAGGGTTTCCTTGGAGCCCTCGAAGATCAGGACCGGCTGGCGGAACATCGGCAGGTACGCGGTGCCGTCCGCGTCCTCGTACGCCTCGCCGACGACCTCCGGGAGCTCCGAGCCCAGGCCGCTCACCAGGAACGCGGTCACGTTCAGGCGCTGCCAGGGTTCCAGGTCGTCCCTCAGCAGTACGGCGATCTTGGTGTCGAAGCGGACGGGCGTGATCCCGGCGGAGCCCGGGTCGTTCTCAGTGGTCATACGACGACAGTGCCGATCGCCCCACGGCGGCGTCTTGTACGTTCTTTGCATGTCCCCGAGGACGGAAGGAAGGCAGATCCGCGACGTCACCGCCTGGCACCCCCGCGTCCCGGGCGTCGTGGAGGTCTTCCACGCCCACTACACCGAGTACGCGTACCCCATGCACGTCCACGACGCCTGGACGCTGCTCGTCGTCGACGACGGCGCCGTACGGTACGACCTCGACCGGCACGAGCACGGCACTCCGCACGGCACGGTGACGCTGCTGCCGCCGCACGTGCCGCACAACGGGGAGCCGGTCACGGAGGACGGCTTCCGCAAGCGGGTGCTGTATCTGGAGGCGGGCGCGCTCGACGCGAGTCTCATCGGGGCCGCGGTCGACGAGCCCGATCTGCGGGATCCGCTGTTGCGGCTGCGCGTGGGCCAGTTGCACGCCGTACTCGCGCACCCCGGGGACGAGTTGGAGGCGGAGAGCAGGCTCGTGCTGGTGCGGGAGCGGTTGCGGCACCATCTGCGTCCCCGGTCGGTACACGAACCCCACTCCGCCGGCCGCCCCGACGGCCTCCCCCTCGCCCGCCGCCTGCGCGAACTGCTCGACGAGCGGACCGCGCAGGGCGTCACCCTCGGCGAGGCCGCGGCACTGGTCCACGCCCATCCCGCCCACCTGGTGCGGGCGTTCAGCACCGCCTTCGGGATCGCACCGCACCAGTACGTCATGTCGCGACGCGTCGAGCGGGCCCGGCGGCTGCTCCTCGACGGGCAGCCGCCGAGCGAGGTGGCGGCCCTCACCGGCTTCTACGACCAGGCCCATCTCACCCGCCACTTCAAGCGGTTGGTGGGCATTCCGCCCGGCCGTTATGCCCGCACCCGCTCCCGCGCCCCCTCCCACCAGGTCCAGGGATCACGCCGCCTCATCTGATCCGCAGCATCCGCAGCCCGCGCTGCGCCTCGTACAGATTGCGCGGCCGTACCGCGCCGGCGTCCGTCGTGCCGTACAGCTCCAGGCGGGAGTGCAGATCCCCGCTGAAGTCCGGCACGTCGATCTGGTCGAACTCCCGCACCTTGTTGACGGCCACCGTCGCGCTGTACGGGGCGAGTCCGTCGATCTTGATCAGTCCGGCGCGCTCGTTCGTCACCCGGATGTTCCAGTGGGCGAAGCGGGCGCCGAAGAGCGGGCCGGCGACGGCGTCACCGCCGTGGCGGCCGTCGTTGTTCACGGTGATGTCGGTGCGGACGTTCGCGAAGGGCATGCCCCGGTGGGAGTCGAAGGTGCCCGTCCGCATGTCGCCGCGCGACCAGACGTTGTACGAGGACAGGCCCTCGACGTTGATGCCGTGCAGCTGGGTGCCCGCGGGCGCCGGGGTCGTGCGCTGTTCGATCGTGAAGTCCTCGATGAGGTTGTCGTGCGAGCCCTCGCGGCAGAAGTACGGGTGATGGGCGCCGCGGCCCGCCACCCTCGTACGGCGCAGGGTGCACGCCGAGGCGGCGACCAGGCCGAAGCCGTTGTCGACGTGGCGTACGACGACGTCGTCCACCCAGCAGTCGTACGCGCACTGGAGCACGATCCCGTTGTGGCCCCGGTCGAGGAGGTGCGGGGACTGCGGGGTCTGAACCGCCTCCAGGGTGAGCCCCTCGACTCCCGCGCCGGTCAGCTCCCTGACGTGGGTGGTCAGGCGCGGATCCCACTCCGGGCGTAGGTCGAGCGGGAGCGGGCGCTCCAGAGTGACCTTCCTGCCGCGCACGCGCGTGATGCGTACGGGCCACTCGTAGGGGACGTAGGAGGTGAGCTTGGTGTGGCGGTCCCAGGGGTAGGCCTCGGCGCCCGGGCCGCCGCCCGCCATGTGCTCCAGGAGGGTGTGGCCGGGGTCGTCCGCGAGGCGCAGGAGGACGAGCCGGCCGGGGCGCAGGCGCGTGGCGTCCGCGACCGTGACCGTCCAGGAGCCCCGGGCCGCCGGGTGGACCGTCGTCAGGGTCCGCCACTCGTCGCGCCGGTTGCCGGTCCAGCCCTCGAACGGCCAGGCGCGCGCCTTGATGGCCGTGACCAGGGAGTCCCAACGGTCATCGGGGGCCAGCCAGATGAGGCCGCCCGCCCAGGACCACGACGACTTGTCACCGCCGTAGCGGGAGCCGTACTCGCCGATGATCTCGGTGAGGTTCCTGGTGGCGTAGAGCTTGGTCCGGGCGCTGCCGGCGCCGCGCAGGACGACGTTGTCGTGGCCGATCCGGATCAGCCCGTCGACGCGGTACGTGCCGGCCGGGACGAACACCGTGCCGCCGCCCGCGCGTCCGGCGGCGGCGAGGGCGCGGTTGATGGCGGGGGCGCAGTCGGTGGTGCCGTCGGCCACGGCCCCGTAACCGGTCACGTCGGCCACCACGGGGCGGCGGGGGAAGCGCGCCGCCCCGCCGTGGCAGCCGGCGCGGCCGACGTAGGGGATCTGCGGGTGAGTGAAGGGAGTGCGGACGAACTCCCGCCAGAGGGAGGGGGCTTCACCCCGCGGTGGTGGTGAGGTGGCGGCCACCGCCCCTGCTTCCGTCCGGGTCGCCGCCCCTGATTCCGTCCGGGTCGCCGCCCCTGTTTCCGTCCCGGTCGCCGCCGTTGCTTCCGCCCCCGCCACCGTCCCGGTCACCGCGACCGTGGCGGCTCCGACGCTCCCGAGGAAACCTCTTCTGCTCATGCCCTCGCAGGTGTTGCTCATACCGCCCGCCTTTCAGGTATGTGAATGACGTTCAGATGCGCATGAGACGTGAGCATGACATGCACACCCACAGGCGGGAAGGGGTCATGCACCCACTACAGAGTGCAGCGAATACGGAGGGCGCCTCAGTCGTCAGCCCGCTGGGTCAGATGTGTGAACGCGTCCAGGTTGCGCGTCGACTCACCGCGGGACACTCGCCAGGCGTACTCCTTGCGGATCGCGGAGGCGAAGCCGAGTTCCAGGAGTGTGTTGAAGGAGCCGTCGGCGGCTTCCAGGACCGAGCCGAGCAGCCGGTCGACCTCGTCGGGCGTGACGGCGGCGAGCGGCAGTTTGCCCGTCACGTACACGTCTCCCAGCGGGTCGATCGCGTAGCCGACGCCGTAGAGCTTGAGGTTGCGCTCGAGGAGCCAGCGGTGGACGCCCTCCTCGTTCTCGTCCGGGTGCCGGATCACGAAGGCGTTCAGGGAGAGCGAGTGCCTGCCGACGATCAGTGAGACGGTCGTCGACAGTTTGCGGGTGCCGGGCAGCTTCACGACGTACGTGCCGGGCTCGGGACTCTCCCACTCCAGCTCGGCCTCGGTGAGGACCTGCTCGATGATCGACGCTGCGTCAGCCGTGGGAGCCATGGGGCGAGCGTACGGGATCAGCGATGTCGGCCGCGGTGGGCGCCTCAGCCCGTGCCGGGTGCCTCAGCCCGTGCCGCGCATCTCGCATCTCAGCCGTGATGCGCCGCACGGGCTGAGGCACCCGGACCGCGCATCTCAGCCGTGATGCGCGCGCAGCCCGCGGCGGTGGGCCTGCGTCGCCGCCGTGTAGACGTCCGCCGTGGCGGAGGCCGCCGTGTCCCAGCCGAAGCACTCGGCGTGCCGGGCGGCGGCCGCGCCCATACGGTCGGGCAGCTCGGGACGGTCGGCGAACTCGCCGAGGACGCGCGCGTAGTCGACCGGGGCGTGCCCCTGGACGAGGAACCCGGTGTGCCCGTCGCGCACCGCGACCGGCAGCCCGCCGACCGCGGCCGCGAGCACCGGCGTACCGGCCGCCTGCGCCTCGATCGCCACGAGCCCGAAGGACTCGCTGTACGACGGCATGACCAGCACCGACGCGGCCCGGAACCAGTCCGCGAGCTGCTCCTGCCCGACGGGCGGCCGGAACCGTACGACATCGGCGATACCGAGCCGTGCGGCCAGCTTCTGCAGCCCCTCGGGCTTGGCCAGCCCACTGCCGCTCGGGCCGCCCACCACAGGGACGACGATCTTCGACCGCAGCTCGGGCCGCTCCCCCAGAAGCACGGCGACCGCGCGCAGCAGCACGTCCGGGGCCTTCAGGGGCTGTATACGGCCGGCGAAGAGCGGGATCAGCGCGTCCTGCGGAAGCCCGAGGCGGGCACGGGCGGCGGCGCGGCCGTCGGCCGGACGGAAGCGTTCGAGGTTGACGCCGGGGTGCACGACGGCGACCTTGGCGGGCTCGGCCTCGTAGTGCCGTACGAGTTCGTCGGCCTCCTCGGCGGTGTTGGCGATGAGCCGGTCGGCGGCGTTCACGATCTGGGTCTCGCCGATGACGCGGGCGGTGGGCTCGGGAGTGTCGCCCTCGGCGAGCGCCGCGTTCTTGACCTTGGCCATGGTGTGCATGGCGTGCACTAGGGGCGCGCCCCAGCGCTCGGCGGCGAGCCAGCCGACGTGGCCGGAGAGCCAGTAGTGCGAGTGCACGAGGTCGTAGTGGCCGGGGCGGTGACCGGCCCAGGCCTGCATCACACCGTGCGTGAACGCGCACAGCTGGGCCGGCAGGTCCTCCTTGTTCAGCCCTTCGTACGGCCCGGCGTCGATGTGCCGGACGAGCACACCCGGCGCGAGCTCCACGACCGGCGGGAGCCCGCCCGTCGTCGCCCGCGTGAAGATCTCGACCTCGATGTTGATCGCGGCGAGGCGCTGCGCGAGCTCCACGATGTACACGTTCATGCCACCGGCGTCGCCCGTGCCGGGCTGGTGCAGCGGCGAGGTGTGCACGGAGAGCATCGCTACCCGACGGGGCTTGCGGTGGGGCAGCCTCAGTCGCGCGGGGGCCGCCGGGGAGCGACGCCCGAGCCTGCCTGCGTACTGGCTCACGGGGCGTTCCTCTCTTACTGCGGGCGCCTTGGTGGGGGCATGCCGTTCAGAGGGCACACAGCACCCTCCGGAGAGGGGGAACACCGGGGCCGCCCGGCGCATTTCCACTTTGCCGAATTATTACTACGGCTCGCTCAACCGTTCGGTGACCGCACGCAAGGGGCGCGGGCAACTGCGCGATCAGCCAAAGACGCCCCGCAGTCAGGCAACGACACCAAGGGGCAGACGCGATGACGGGGGCCTGGGGGCGCAGCCCCCACGAGGGCGACCCCCACCCACGGCAACAAAACCCCCACATACCCTCGACGCATGCCCACCCGCCCCCAGGGGACCGTCACGCGCGGAACCACCAACCCCAACCGCCTGCGCCGCATGGACCGCTGGATCGCGGCGACCCACGGCGCCGAACTGCGCCGCGCGGCGGACCCTACGGCGGTCGACCTCGGCTACGGCGCCGCACCCTGGACCGCGGTCGAGCTGCTCCATCGACTGCGCACGGCCGCCCCCCGCACCCGTGTGGTCGGCGTCGAGATCGACCCGGCCCGGGTGGCGGCCGCGCGGCCGTACGAGCGGGCGGGGCTGGTCTTCCGGCACGGCGGCTTCGAGGTGCCGGTGGCGGGCAGGCCGGCCCTGATCCGCGCGGCGAACGTCCTGCGCCAGTACGACGAGGACGAGGTGAGCGCGGTCTGGGACCGCCTGCGCGCCCGGCTCGCCCCGGCCGCGGCCGGCTCACGGGGCGGTCTGCTGGTCGAGGGCACCTGTGACGAGGTCGGCCGCCGTCACGTCTGGGTCGCCCTCGGGCCGGAGGGCCCCCGCACGGTCACGTTCGCCACCCGTCTTGGCTCCCTGGACCGCCCGTCCGACCTCGCCGAACGGTTGCCGAAGGCCCTGATCCACCGCAACGTGCCGGGCGAGCCGGTGCACGCCTTCCTCCGTGACTTCGACCGCGCCTGGGCGGCCGCGGCGCCGTACGCCTCGTACGGGGCACGCCAGCGCTGGATGCACGCCGTCCGCGCCGTGAGCGCGGACTGGCCGGTGCGGGACGGCGCCGCCCGCTGGCGCCAGGGCGAAGTCACGGTGGCGTGGGAGGCCTTGGCACCGCGCCGCTGACATCGCACCCGGCCTGCTGGAACGCGCGCGGTGAGTCGTTCGTCACAAAGGGCGGGGAGATCGTCTGCGGACGGGTGGAACAGGGGAGGGAGTTCGTGTCCACCTCTGTCGTATTGCGGCACGTCATGGCACGATCCCCGAAGTGCCGGAAGTTACTGACGGTTAATCAGTTTGGGGGCAGAGGTATGGGTACGGGCAAGCGGAGCCGGAGCCTGACCACCGCGGCCGTGGCACTGGTCTGCGCGGTGACCGTACTGGGCGCACCGGGCCTGGCCCATGCGAGCCAGACGGCCCCCGACCCCTCCCCCTCCCCTTCGCCCTCTTCGAGCGGCTCATCCGACTCGTCAGGCTCTGCGTCCGCGAGCACCGAGGAGCTGGAAGCCGTACGCGAGAAGCTGGACAAGCTCTACCACGACGCGGCGGTGGCCACGGACGCCTACAACGCGGCCGAGGAGAAGACCGAGAAGCAGTCCGCCCAGATCGTCGAGCTGGCCCGCGAGATCGTCAAGGGCAAGGAGAGGCTCGCGAAGCTGAAGGACCTCATGGGCGCCGCGGCCCGCGCCCAGTACCGCGGCGGCGGCCTGCCGCCCGAGGTCCAGCTCTGGCTCAGCCAGAACCCGCAGGACTTCCTCGACGGCGCCGGCCGCGTACGGCAGGGCCAGCACGCGTCCAAGGGACTGCTCGCCGAAATGGAGCGCACCCAGCAGGACTTGGAGCAGTACGCCAAGGACGCCTCCGCGCAGTGGAAGAAGCTGGAGGCCAACCGGAAGGCCAGGGCCGAGGCGAAGAAGGAGATCAAGAAGCAGATCGCCGCCGCCGAGGAGATGGAGTCCCAGCTGGAGGCGGAGGAGCGCGCGCGGCTGGCGAAGCTGGAGGAGGAGGCCGCGCGGAAGGCGCAGACCGAGTGGCTCGGCTCGGGCGTGCTGGACGAGATCGGCGGCAAGGGGTCCGAGGAGGGCAAGAAGGCGGTGAAGTTCGCCACGGACCAGATCGGCAAGCCCTACGAGTGGGGCGCCGAGGGGCCCCGGTCGTACGACTGCTCCGGCCTCACCTCGGAGGCGTGGGCCTCCGCCGGCAAGGGCATCCCGCGCACCTCCCAGGAGCAGTGGAAGCAGCTCGACCGCGTCGACGTCAAGGACATGCGCCCCGGCGATCTGATCATCTACAACGCCGACGCCAGCCATGTGGCGATGTACATCGGCGACGGCGCCATCGTCCACGCCCCCCGCCCCGGCCGCACGGTGACGATCGCGGGCGCGGGCTCCATGCCGATCCTGGGAGTCGTCCGCCCGGACGCGTGACCTCGACTGCCCCGGGTGCGTGCCTTCAGGGGCGCGGGACTGTGTCGTTGTGCGGCTCCGCCGCGTGGGCACGAACACCCACAACGAACCCGTACCCACCCACCGCACAAACCCGGCAGAGACGACCAACCGACCCCATACCGCAACACAGCACCCACGCCACCAACACGTCCAACACGACCAACACCCCTGAACAGCAACGAAAGTAACTAAACCGGAGACATCTCCCGCCACGTGACCCTCACCACGGTCCGCCCCCACCGCTCAACCCCACCCGCGTGACATTCGTCATCCCCTGGGGAGCCACCCCGTGTCCAAGTGCGGTACGGGATGCGGCATATGACGCTGGCCGATTGCCGGTGGGCACCCCGTAGACCATTCCGTTGCGGCGCCGCCTACCGCTATGGTCCCCGTCGGTGGGTCGAGGTCCCTCGTTCCCACCGTGCCCTCGGGGGAGGGAAGGAACTCAAGACGATGCCCGTACCCATACCGCGGCAAAGAGCGATCCCGGCCGTGGAAAGTGGTCAGGCGCACGCCGTGTCCGCACCCAGCGGCCCGTCCGGAGGCCCGACCGGCCCTTCCGGCGGCCCGCCCATCCCGTCCGGAGAGGGGGCGGCCCTGAACACGACGCCCGCCACCCCTGCCGACAACCCCGACGACCCGGACGACCCCGGCAGCGCCGGTACCGCCGGCGGCAGCACCAGCCTCACCGTGCTGCTGGTCGAGGACGACCCGGCAGGTTCACTCAGCGTGCCCGAACTGCTCGACTCCGCGGGCAAACCGATCCGTGTCCGTACCGCCCGCAACCTCACCGAGGCCGGGCGGCTCCTCACCGACGACGTGAACTGCATCCTGCTCGACCTCGCGCTGCAGGCCCCCGGTCACACGGCCGCCGGCAAGGACGACGAGCTGGCCGTGCTCAAGCACGTCCTGCGGCTCGCACCCCGGCACGCCGTCCTCGCGCTCACCGGCTCCGGTGACGCCGAGCGCGGCGCCGAGGCGGTGCGCGTCGGCGCCCAGGACTACCTCTTCCGTGACGAGCTGGACGGTCGTCTGCTGAGCCGGGCGATCCGGTACGCGGTGGAGCGGAAACGTTCCGACAGGGCCGAGCGACGCCTCACCGAGTCCAAGCTGCGGGCCCAGGAGAACGCCCGCCTGGAGCGCGGGCTCCTCCCCACCCCGCTCCTGGAGGGCTCCTCCCTCCGCTTCGCCGCCCGCTACCGCCCGGGCCGCTCCCGCGCGCTCCTCGGCGGCGACTTCTACGACACGGTCCGCACCCCCGACGGCACCGTGCACGCCATGATCGGCGACGTCTGCGGGCACGGGCCCGACGAGGCGGCGCTCGGCGTGGAGCTGCGCATCGCCTGGCGGGCGCTGACGTTCGCCGGACTGTGCGGTGACCAGTTGCTCTCCACGCTCCAGCGGGTCCTGGAGCACGAGCGCGAGAGCGACGAGATCTTCGCGACGCTGTGCACGGTCGACATCGCGCCGGACGGCCGCAGCGCGGGCCTGTGCCTGGCCGGCCACCCGGCCCCGCTGCTCGCCCGCGCCGACGGCGAGGGGGGCACTCCGGTGGCCGAGCTGCTGCCCTACGACAACAACGGCCCGGCTCTCGGCCTGCTGCCGAAAGCCCGCTGGCCGCGTACGCAGATCGAGCTCGGCGGTTCCTGGGGCCTGATGCTCTACACGGACGGCCTGATCGAGGGCCGCGTCGGCACGGGCGGCGAACGCCTGGGCCAGGACGGCATGGTCGACCTGATCCGCCGCCTGCTCGACCAGGACCTGGGCGGCGAGGAACTGCTGCAGGCGGCGATGAGCGAGGTCCGCGACCTCAACGGCGGCGAGCTGACGGACGACGTGGCGGTACTGCTGCTGAGCCGCGGAAACTGACGAGGGCGCCGTACGGCTCGGTTGGACCGGCCGCGCGGCGCCCTGTCGCGCTTGAGCTTGGCGTGCTGTGAACCGTCCGCGTCAGCGGCCGCCGTTGTACGGGCCGTAGGGACCGTCACTGCTCGATCCGCGGCCGCCACCGCGCCCGCCACCCGAGACCTGCCGGAGCGCGGGGCGGACGTCGACGAAGAAGACGATCGTCGCGATGAGGCCCGCGATCTGCAGGAAGAGCATCGGCACGAGCAGGTTCACCGCGACCGTGACGCCCAGGATGATCAGCCAGAACATCTTGCTCTGCTTGTCGGCGGCGCGATACGCGTCCTCCCGCGCGACCGCGGCCAGCACCAGCGCCGCCACTGCGAGCAGCAGCATGGCGAGGTAGATCAGCGACATGAAGCCGCCGAATGCCGTCAACAGCACAATGCCCACCACCCGGGTCGAGTCGTCTTACGCCACCGTACCCGGAGAACGGGCCGCACACCCCAAAGGTGCCCGACCCGTTCTTCGCACCGGTGTACGCCCCGGAGACGTCCCTGCTCCGGCTTGCTCCGGCTTGCTCCGGCTTGCTCCGGATCGCTTCCGTTCCTACTTCGCCGGAGGCGTGGTCTTCTTCGCGGTGGTCTTCTTGGCGGCGGGGGCCTTCTTCGCCGCGGGCTTGCGGGCAGCGGGGGCGGCGGGCGCGGCCTGGGCGGGGGCCGGCTTCTGCTCCTCCTGCTTGACCTCGACGGGCTCCGCCTTCGGCTCGACGGCGACCGCGAGCTCCTCGATCTCCTCGGCGGCCTCACCGCGCCAGGTCTTCACGGCCTGCTCGCCGTGCTCGGCCACCTTCTCGTAGGTCTCCCGCGCCTTCACGGCGTACTCGGCGGCGACGCCGACACTGCGCAGGGCGAGGTCCTGGGCGGTCTCACCGAGCTTCTTCAGGTCGGTGTCCAGGTTGCCGATGATCTCGGTGACCCTGACCTGGAAGGTCTCCTGCGCCTCCTTGGCGCGGGCGGTCGCCTTCTCCTGGCTCTCCTTGACCCGGGTGGCGGCCTTCTCCTGGAACGCCTTGGGGTCGGTGTTGCGCACGGCCTCGATGCGGGTCGGGGCCTCGGCGCGGATCTGCTCGACGATGCCGGGCACCTTCTTGGCCTGCTGCAGGGCCAGGTCGGCCGTGCCGGCGGCGAAGTAGAGCGGCGTCGGGTTGCTGAGGGTCTTGCGCAGGTCGTCGGTGATGGCCATGGTGACCGTCCTCCCGTAATGGCTTTCAGCTGAGGGTTTTGGGTTGGTTCGCAGCGGTCCGGCGCCCTGGCCGACCGCGGGTCCGCGCCGGCCTTCAGGGCGGGCCGGCTGTTCAGGACCTCGTGATCAACTGGCCGTCTGCCGCGAACCGGCATCGCCGCCGTCGGCCGTGCGGGGGCCGGGGCGTTCGGTGTCCTTGACGGCGCGTATCTCGCCGCGCACGTCCGTCACGTCCCGGGCGCCGTCCAGGACGTCCTCGTCCCGGGCGCCTTCCCGACCGTCCGCACCGTCTTCGTACGCCGTGCCGGCGACCTCGAAGCCGTTCTCCTTGCGGAACGACTCGTAGATCTGGAGCAGCACCTGTTTCTGCCGCTCGTTCAGCGTGGGATCGGCGAGGATGACGGCGCGCGTCTCCACCTCGACCGGGTCCCGGTCGGCGTCGAGGATGCCGGCGCGCACGTACAGCGTCTCCGCGGAGATCCGCAGCGCCTTCGCGACCTGCTGCAGCACCTCCGCGCTCGGCTTGCGCAGCCCGCGCTCGATCTGGCTCAGATACGGATTGGACACCCCGGCGGCGTCGGCGAGCTGCCTGAGCGACAGCTGCGCGTTGCGCCGCTGTTCGCGCAGGTACTCACCGAGATTGCCGACGTTGAGCGATGCCATGCCTCTACAGTGCCGCACTTCCGCTAACTTTTGCAAGCACCTGCTAACAAAAGTGCGCCACGCCACGTTCCCCGTCTTTGAGGCTGCGCACGATAGGTGTCGTAAGTGCAGGACATCTGTCGGGAACGAGTCAGCACCTGAGCACATCACCCTGGCTTTGGGCGCCGCAGCCACCGTCATTCCGCTCCTGCCCCGGCCAGTGCTGGCCAATGCCTTGACCAAGGTCGACTCCTGGGGCCGGTGCTCGAATCGCGTGGTGATGCGGTGAGGTCCTATCGCCCAGTCGGCGGGCAGCCGGTCTCACCGGACTCGTCGTGAAGGTAATGGGACTGCTCCTGAGGAGTGAGAGTGGTGTCGATGGCCTCGCAGATGTTGCGGATCGCGCGGTCCGGGCCGGGCAGGTCGACGTTCCACAGTTCGACGGTGTGGCCCGTACTGATGGCCAGAGTGCGTCCGTCCGGGCTGAACGCCACCACTCCAGGCGAGCGGGTCGGCAAGGTGCGTCTGAGCTGACTGGTGGCGAGGTCCCACAACTGGACTCCTCTGGCACTGCTTGTGGCCAGGGTGCGGCCATCGGAGCTGAAAGCCAGCGACTCCACATCAGCGCTGACACTGAAGCTGTCCTGGAGCCGACCGATGCGAGCATCCCACGTCTCCACGAGTCCGTTGCTGGCGCTTGCGGTGGCCAGGGTGCGTCCGTCCGGGCTGAACGCGAGGGTCAGCGGGCTCCGGCTGCTCGGCTTGATGGTGCGCTGTGTGCGGCCGGTCGCGGCGTCGAGCAGCGTGACCTGGTCGCCGCCGCTGTCCTCGACGTTCACGACGGCAAGGGTGCGTCCGTCCGGGGTGAACGCCAACGTTCTGACCGGTCTGCCGTGGCCGGTGCGGACGGTGTGCAGTGCGCCCGTTGAAAAGTGCCAGATCCGCACCCATCCCTTCCCGCCGGCGACGGCGAGCCGCGTCCCGTCGGGACTGAAGACCGCCCTGATGGCGCCCAGGGCACGGTTTTGGCGAAGGCGGCCCGTGGCGACATCCCGCACCTCGATCACCACCCCGTCCTTCATGGCCCTTGCGGCCAGGGCACGCCCGGTCGGGCTGAACCCCGCGGCCCCGAGGCGCCAAACCGAGGAACGCAGTTGCTTTCCCGGGTGGGCCAGGTCGGTGTCGAGCGCCAGTGTGGCTTTGCGATCGCCGGTCCTGACATCCCAGACCTGTACCGACCCACGGCCGGGCGGGCCTTGGTGAACCGTGGCCACCGTGCGTCCGTCCGGACTGAAGGTCATGTCGTCGACGGACGTGTCGGCAAGGCCTCGCAGAGCGGTCTGCGGCTGATCAGCGGACAGGCGGTGGACGCGGACGGTGGGTTCCGAGTAGCTGCTGGTGACCAGAGTGCGGCCGTCCGCGCCGAGGGCCATTGCCATGAGCCCGCGTCCCTGGTGACCGGCGGTCACGGTTGCCCGCGCCGTGCCGGAGGCGGTGTCCCACAGTCGGACCGTGTCCCCAGGGCCCGGGATGGCGAGGGTCCGCCCGTCCGGGGCGAAGGCCACCTGGTTCAACTTCATGGGGCCATCCCTGATGGTGCGCCGGGCGATGCCGGTGGCCACTTCTCGCAATTGCACCGAACCGTCGGTGCGGCCAACCGCGTATGTCCGGCCGTCGGGGCTGAAACCCAGCCCACGCTCGATCTGGCTGTCGTGGACAGTGCGGGTGCGGCCGGTGGCCACATCCCACACCCGCACCAGTCCGTTGAGGCTTATCGCGGCAACGGTACGTCCGTCAGGGCCGAAGGCGACCGCTTCCGGGTCGTTGCGGCTGGTGAAGCTGTGCCGCTTACGTCCGGTGGCCACGTCCCATACCCGTACAGCCGCCGGGGAGGACACGGCCACGGCACGACCGTCAGGGCTGAAGTCCATCCCACGTACCGAACCATCGGGGACGGCGAGGGTTCTGAGTTTCCTCCCGGTGACCGGATCCCACAGGCCTACCACCGCGCCGGTGCCCCCGGAGGTAGCGGCGGCGAGGGTGCGTCCGTCGGGGCTGAACACCGCGGCTTCGCTGGTGGTGTTGTGGCCAGTGAACAAGGTTCGTCGGACCCGGCCTCCAGGCAGGTCCCAAATCCGCACCGTGCCGTCTCCGCTGTGCGTGGCGAGGGTGCGTCCATCCGGGCTGAGCGCTATGGCGTCCACGGGTTCGGTGCCGCCGGTCAGGCGCTTGCGCAGCGGTAGCGCCGCGGCGGCATACAGGGCGGCGGTGGCTTCGCGGGTCTGACTGGTGCGGTAGGCGTGGACGGCGAGCAGTGCAGCGCGGTCGGGTTCGGAGTCCAGCAACGCACCGGACTGAGCTGCCAGTTGCCGGGACTGGGCCAGGTGCTGGGCGGTGACCGCGCTCTGCCACTGTCCCACGGCGAGGCCGGCGGCGACGAGGGCGAGGCACAGGGCCGTGCTGACCGCGGCAAGCACCAGCCGGAACCGGCGTCGGCCCCTCTGCTCATGGTCACGGCTGGCGTCGAGGAACGCGTGCTCCAAGTCGGTCAGGTCCTCGCGCGGTGCGCCGCCGAAGTGTTCCTGAGCGGCGGCGAGCCGACTTCCCCGGTACAAAGCGCCCTGCTCGCGGTGCAGTTCCTGCCAGGAATGGGTCGCTTCGGTCAGGTTCCGGTGCACGCGTAGGCGTTCGCGGTCTTCCTCGATCCACCCGCGAAGCCGGGGCCAGGATGTGATCAGGGCCTCGTGGGCTATTTCGACCGTGTCGCCGTCCAGGGTGAGCAGCCGTGCCCCGGTGAGTGCCTCCAGGACCTGGGCGGTGTCATCCCGGTCGGTGCCGGGCAGTTCGGAGCGCTCGACGGGACGGCGGGTGTCGGGAGTGCCGTCACCGGGGGCGATCAGCCTCAGCATTACCCGGCGGGCAGCAGCCGCCTGGTCTTCGGTGAACCGGCCGTAGATCTCCTCTGCGGTCTTGGCGATCGCGCCGTCCAGGCATCCCGCCGCCTCGTAGCCCGCCATGGTCAGCGTCTTGCCACGGCGGCGGCGCCAGGTCTCCAGCAACACGTGGGACAGCAACGGCAACCCGCCCGGCTCGTCGGCGACCTCCTTGACCAGCCGGGCGGTGAGGGCGCGTTCCACGGTCAGTCCAGCGGCCGTGGCCGGCTTGACGACAGCGTCGCGCAGTTCCGCCGGGCTCATCGCACCGGCCAGCAGGTTGGCATCGCGCAGTGCGTCGGCCAGGTCGCGGTGCTCGGCACAGCGGCCGTAGAAGTCGCCGCGCACCGCCAATAGCACCCGTAAGCGGCTCTTGGGCTCCCGGGCGGCGAGGAGCAGGTCGATGAAGCGGGCACGCTCGGCGGCATCGTGGCAGAGGGTGAAGACCTCCTCGAACTGGTCGACGATCACGAGCGTGTCCGCCCCGGCACTGCCGTCGCCGGGAACTGCGGGTGTGAGGAGAGGAGCGTGGGTGCGGGCGGGGCGCTCGCCCGGGGTCAGGATGCGGATCGCGGCCGGACGCAGGTCCGGCTCCTGAGCCTGCCGGAGGACGGGTACCAGGCCGGCCCGCAGCAGGGAGGACTTTCCGCTGCCGGAAGGGCCGAAGACCGCCGCGAACCGCCGACGGCTCAGCAGGTCTACCAGGTCGGCGGTGAGCTGTTCCCGACCGAAGAACAAGGCGCTGTCACCGGGCTCGAACCGCGCCAGGCCCCGGTACGGCGGGAGTGTTCCGTCGTCGCCCCGAGAGCCGTTACCGGCGGACTCCTCCACCGCCTCCTTCCACCGGGCCTCCCACTGCGCCGCATTGCCGCCGCAGCCGCGCACATAGGCCAGGGCCACCGGCAGCGTCGGCAGCTGCTCACCCCCTGCCGCCTGCGACAGCGTGGTCACCGAGTAGCCCGCCCGCTGGGCCAGCGCCCGGTAGGTGACCCCGTCCGCCTCCGCCCGCAGCTTGCGTAACTCGAACGCGAACCGCTGCACCGGACCCGCCGCCGGATCCACCGGCACCTCACGACGACCCGCCACGCCCTCTCCCCCTCCAGCTGTTCCTGCATCAGAGCGAGCAGCCGACGCATGCACCCCTATGACACCCGAACGGCCCGCGCATCCCGTCATTGTTCGGCCGCCAGAACGGTACTGCCGAACAATGCTCCAGCCGCTGAACTCGGTGATGCGAGCGTCAGGGCGGCCTGCAAGCGCGGAGGTCTACGTCGCCCCTCGGCGTTCTCACCCGCCCATTGCGGACCACGTCGGCACGCCCCCCCACGACGAGCCCAACCAACACCTCACCAAAGAGGATTTTGTCCACGCATGGAATCCCCACCCGTCGCCCCCACTTCACCGGACGACTCACCCTCTGTCACTTCACGATTACTTAGAATCGTGGCGAGGGCCGGTCCGTCGCGGTTGGGCTGGCTGGATGCCTTGCGCGGCCTCGCCGCGCTCGTCGTGGTGTTCGACCATTCGTCGTACACCTTCATGGCGGACTTCCGGCGGGAGTTGATGCCGCAGTTCAACACCAGCCGCTACGGCATCATGGTGTTCTTCCTGGTGAGCGGCTACATCATCCCCGCGTCGCTGGAGCGCCGAGGCTGCGTCCGGACGTTCTGGATCGGGCGGGTCTTCCGTGTGTACCCGCTGTGGGCGGCTGTCGTCACTGTGCTCCTTGCCGTCAACCTCTTGGGTATTGCGGAGATGCGTGACTTCGGTCAGCAGAGCGCTGCCACGGTGGCTGTCGCCCACGTGACCATGCTCCAGGAGTTGCTGGGGACACCCAATCTTCTGCTGGTCCTGTGGACGCTCTCGTACGAGATGGCTTTCTACTTGCTGGTCGTCGCCCTCTTCACAGTCCGCCTTCACCAGCGGTCCGCGACGGTCGCCGTCATTTTGGCCGTGCTCGCCGCTGTGAGCGTGACGGCAGGGGCCGTGCTGCCGGCCTCTGCCCTGTCCGGCATGGTCGGCACCGGTCCCCTGATCGCGTTCGCCTCGATCGCCATGGTGGTCGCCATCTGCTGTGCGAGCGCCAGGTCACCCGTACTCCGGGTGCTCGGGGGCGCGTTGGGTGGGGTGCTGGCGCTCGTCCTGGCCGCATTCAACGGCACGGTACCGCTGTGGGAGGGTCTGGTGATCCTCGCGGTGATGTTCCTCGGCACCGCCGTCTACCGTGCCGAGAACGGTCAGAGCACCTGGAGGTACGCGGCGGGCACTGCCGTCGTGGTGGTCGCCTGTGCCATGGGGAGTGCGTACCGGTACGGCGACGGTGACCACTTCACACGGCGCGGCTGGATCGTCGCATTCCTACTGGCTGTGCTCACCTTCGGCGCCGGACTGGCCTCGCGTCGCCGACGCATACCGCGTCTGCTGACCGGACTGGGAACGATCAGCTACTCGGTCTATCTGGTGCATCCGGTGCTGCTGGCGGTGATCGACAGCACGATCGGCCGCCGACGGCAGGACAATCTCCCGCTCGAAGTAGCGTTCTTCATTGTGCTGCTGCCCTTGTGCGTGCTGACCTATCGTTTCATCGAAGCACCGAGCCAGACCTGGGGCCGCAGGTTGGCCCATCGCGTGCAGCCACCGTGACGAGCGGCCGTGCCGCACCGCCCTTGCAGCGCCACTGCTGACGTGTGGGTACCCGACCGGCGCGGACCGTCCTCTGGGGAGCCAGAACCTGCCCATGGGGCGGCAACCTCCTCTCCCTACAGGACCTTCTCCATTCGAACCGGGGCGGTTCAGAGCCCTGAAAGGGGAGAATCTCGATGACGTCGAACGCGACGCTGGCCTAGCGTTCCGCCCATGACCGCCCCGGACGACAACACCGACGACAAGCCCAGGGTGACCATCCGCTGCCAGGACAACGCCTCCGTCGGCGTGACCTTCTGCGATCGGTTCAGCTTCGACGCGGACTCCGTGCACTATGCCGTCGAGCTGCGGGCCCCGGGCCTGACCGCTCGCGTCAACGAGGTCGTCGCCTGGATCTGGGACAGCGATCTCACCACGTTCCTGGAAGCGCTCGCTGCGGACTACCGGGGATGGGACGGCGAACGGAGCTGGCAGACCAACGACCGAGACCTGACATTGTCGGCCGTCTTCCGTTCCGGCGGCCACGTTGGGCTGACCTGGGCCTTGCGGCCCTGGCCACAGACCGCTGGCGGCTGGGGAGCCTCGGTGACCACCTGGCTGGAGGCCGGCGAGCAGATGGCTTCCCTGGCGGCCCACGTCCGGCACTTCCTCACCGGGGAGCAGCAGTGACATCCGGCCTGCGCATCTCCTGGACGCTGGGGGCACACGGATGGGCCGACTGCACCCTTGAGGATCATCACGCGAAGGCCGAGCTCACCGCGTCCTACATCTCCAGTGCGCCCGAGGAGTTCCTGACCGCGGTGGCCCGGCTCATCGCGGGCGAGACAGAGACCCGTGCCCAGTTCGAGGCCGAGCCGACTGCCTACCGGTGGATCTTCTACCGCGAAGGCGAGGACATCTGGATCCGCGTGCTGGAACTGCGCGACGGCAGCGATCATGACAACAAGGGAACCGAGATCTGGTCCAGTCATCTCGGCATCGACCAGCTCGCCCGCGTGGTGATCCGCTGTTTTGACGAGGTCGCACAGACCCATGGCGAGAGTGGCTACAGAGGCAAGTGGGGCGAGCCCTTCCCCCGAACCGAACTCGAAGCCGTCAGACGCCTCTGGCACACTCACCAGCATCCCCAAGACACGTAGTCCGGACAGCGCACACTGCTCAGGTTGAGCGAGACGAGTCAGTCTGTCCCGTCTCAGTCAACCTGAACCACCCCAGGTCAGCGCATCGGGGCTGGTCCACTTCTAGGGAGGCGGGACAGACGCGGCGAAGTTCGCGGCCACGGCCGCCGTATGCGATCTACGCAGCGTACGTCCTGCGCAGCGCGTCCACGTGGGTCGACGATGATAGAAACCGGGAATGTTACGCACATTCCGCTCGCTGACGTCGGCCAGGAAACAGGCCACGGTGACGAAATCGGCGTCGTCGTGCAGGACGACCAGTCCATGATGCGCGGCAGTCGCGCAGATCATCAGTTCGAGCGGACCGGCCGCACCGAGGGCGCCCTTCTCGGCGAGAGCGTACTGGGCTGTGTCGACCCAGTCCCACAACCTCTTCGGAAGAGGTACGTCGGGGTACAGATCGGTGAACATCTCTCCCATGGCCTCGTACTCCACGGCGTTGCGCGCCGAGCGCCGGAACTCAGCCCGCTCGGCGGCGCACGACCCGATGGCCCGGAGGGCGGTGGTCTCCAGCCAGGCGTCCCTCAACTGCTCCTCACGCAGGAGGCGCCACAGGCCTGAGGAGTCGAGCAGGTAGTGGACCACGCGCCCACCCTTGTCCTCGGCGCGGCGCTGCTGCCAGCCCTCGTAGTCCCACTGCTGGGCGGTGTGGAAGTGCTTGGCCACGAGCGCGGCCCGCTCATGACGTTCGGCGTACTCACGAAGGGCGGCATTGACCAAGTCTTTCTTCCAATATATGCATACGCGGGCGGTATGCCTGCCTGGGACCGCCAAACCACGTGCTCCCACAGTCCCTCCGGGCGCCGGAGCGGGACGGCTCCATCGTCCGAACGAGCCGAGTCGGCCACCTCTTGCCCATGGCCCCCTCAGCTTCGATGGAGCGAACTCACCATGAGACAGCGGACCTTGACCCTTGTTTCGCGTCGGCAGAACTGATCGGTGCCATCGATTCGTGATCGTGTTGCGCCAGTTCCAAGCCGTGGTTCCATCCCTTGTTCTTCGCAGGGAATCCCGGCCTTGGCCGGGCGGGAATGCGATTCTCGGCCCGGAGGCGCGTAGCGCCGGAGGTCTCTGCTCTTCGGGGTGGCGGTCAGGCTGGCCGCTTCTGGCTCTCGATGTAGTCCTTGACGATGCTCAGGGGGGCGCCGCCGCAGGATCCCGCGAAGTAGGACGGGGACCAGAACACGGATCCCGTGCTGATCCGGTTGATCCGGCCGGTGTACTCCGCGCGCAGATATCGGGAGCTGACGCCCTTGAGGCTGTTGACGAGCTTGGACAGGGCGATTTTCGGCGGGTAGTGCACGAGCAGGTGGACGTGATCGCCCTCGCCGTTGAACTCCCGCAGCTGTGCGCCGAAGCTCTCGCACACGTCCCGCATGATCGCCTCGCAGCGCGTCAGCATCTCGTCGTTGAAGATCTCCCGCCGGTACTTCGTGACGAACACCAAGTGCGCATGAAGGTTGAAAATGACATGATTTCCTCGTCGGACATCGGGATCTGGCTCCCAGCGCGGTGACATACGCCAAGTGTATTAGGATCAGGTGAACCCGACCGGAGGGGGTGGGCTGGATGATCCGTGCGTACAAGTTCCTCCTGCGGCCCACCGTCCGCCAGGCCCAGGCACTGTCCGAGATGCTGCGGGATCACTGCTCCCTCTACAACGGGGCCTTGCAGGAACGCCGCGACGCCTACCAGCACGTCTCCAGGACCACCGTCAAGTACGGCGACCAGTCGGCGCAGCTCAAGGAGATCCGGGCGTTCGACCCGGAGCGTCAGGGCCGCTGGTCGTTCAGTTCGCAGCAGGCCACCTTGCGCCGTCTCGACAAGGCGTTCGCCGCGTTCTTCCGCCGCATCAAGTCCGAGGAGACGCCCGGCTATCCGCGTTTTCGCGGGGTGAGCTGGTTCGACACGGTGGACTTCCCCAGGGACGGGGACGGCTGCCGGTGGGACTCCACCCCGCACGATGCGACCACCCGCGTCCGCTTCCAGGGCGTCGGGCATGTAAAGGTCAACCAGCACCGCGCCGTGGCCGGCCACATCAAGACCGTCTCGGTCAAGCGCGAGGGCCGAAAGTGGTTCGTCGTGCTTGCCGCCGAACAGGACCAGCCCGAACCGCTGCCCGCGACCGGATCCGTGGCCGGGATCGATCTGGGCATCGCGAACTTCCTCGCCGACTCGAACGGCGATTTCGTCCCCAACCCGCGCCACGGGCTGAGGGCCGCCGCGAAACTCGAAGCCGCGCAGCAGGCCCTGTCCCGGTTCCCACGATGCAAGGCCAAGGACCGCACCGCCAACCATCAGCGCGCAGTGGACAAGGTCGCCCAACTGCACGGCAAGGTGCGGCGCCAGCGCCTTGACCACGCACACAAAACCGCCCTCCAACTACTCCGCGCACACGACTTCATCGCGCACGAAGACCTCAAGATCCGCAACATGAGCAAGGCCCCCGCACCGAAACCCAACCCCGATCAGCCGGGCGCGTTCCTGCCCAACGGGGCCGCCGCGAAGGCCGGGCTCAACACGTCGATCAACGACGCCGGATGGGGGGTGTTCCTGACGATCCTGCACGCCAAGGCTGAAAGCGCCGGACGAGAAGTGATCGCCGTGAACCCCCGCAACACCTCCCGCACCTGCCCCGAATGCGGGCACACCGCCAAGGAGAACCGGCCCACACAGGAAAAGTTCCACTGCGTCGCCTGCGGCCACCACGCACACGCCGACACAGTGGGAGCCATCAACGTTCTACGGGCCGGGCTGGTCCGTCGCGACGCCAACCCGGCATAGCGAGAAGCCCCCGGCTTCAGCCGGGGGAGGAGTCACGAAAGTAGATGTGCTGAGCGGCGGCGGCGAGCGGCAGCGGAAGCGACGCGGTTCCGGTCCACGGAACAATTGAGCGCCGCGCCCATGCGGAAGGGCGAGGGGTCCCGGGAAAACGCCCCATACCGAATAACCGCCTTGCCGTTGCCCCCCATTCGGCATTACCGTTGCCTCCATGACTGCCGGGTTGGCGGCCTTGTGCCGTGAGCGAGTTGGGTGCCCGGCCTCCGAGTGAGGTCGGCGCGGGCCAGGGGTCCGCCGTTTTTTCCTTCCGTCCTTCCGGGCGTTCGGCCTGTTCCATGGGTTTCGCGTGACGTTTCCGCGTGCCCGTACGGCGTCGTCGTAGCCGTATGTCCGGCTGATCCCGCGCTTTTCCTGTCTCCTACCGCAGGCGATCCCTCAGGCGTCCCGCGGCAATTCCCCCTGCCCGAAAACAGAAAGCAGAGAATGCCCAACCCATTCAACCAACAAGTCATCGACGAATTCCGCGCCAACCACGGTCGGGTAGGTGGTTATTTCGAGGGTGCCCGGCTCATCCTGCTGACCACCACCGGCGTCCGCACCGGCACTCCCCACACCACCCCCGTCGGCTTCCTCCACGACGGCGACGGCCGGATCCTCGTCATCGGCTCGGCCGGCGGTTCGCCCAGGCACCCCGACTGGTACCGCAACCTGGTCGCCCATCCGCGCGTGACCGTGGAGAGCGGAGCGTTCACGTACGAGGCCGAGGCCGTCGTCCTGACCGGCGAGGAGCGGGACCGGGCCTTCGCCCGGGCGGTGGAGAGCGATCCGGGGTGGGCCGAGTACCAGGCCAAAACGGAGCGGGTCATCCCCGTGGTCTCCCTGCGGGAGATCCCCAAGGGCGGGCCGCCGAACATCAACGCGGGCTCCCTGGGCGAGCACGTGCGGGTCGTGCACGACGCGTTCCGACGCGAACTCGCGCTGATCAAGGAGGAGTTGACCAGTGGGAACCGTCCGGGCGCCCGGCTCGGCGCGCAGTTGCGCATCAACTGCCTCGCTCTCTGTCAGGGTCTGCACAACCACCACACCGGTGAGGACATCGCCCTGTTCCCGTTCGTCGGCGACCGCCACCCCGAACTGGCCCCGGCCCTCGACCGACTGCGCCACGAGCACGAACGGATCGCCGAGCTCCTCGAGGACCTCCGCCGGGTCGTCGCCGACGAGGAGGGGGACGGGGGCAGGGACCAGGACCGGGACGCCGAGCCCGGCCACGTTCTGCGTGAGATGGAACGCCTGACGGCCGAGCTCGAAGCCCATCTGACGTACGAGGAGGAGCAGTTGCTCCCCGTCCTGGACGCGGCCACCGTCTGAGGTGAACCCGGTGCCGGTGAGCGGCGGGCGAGCCCTGGGGGGAGTTGGGCCCGCCGGGGAGAGTAGGCAGCCACTCACCGGCACGTTCGTTCACGGTAGCCACAGGAACGATCACCAAGGTGCTCACTCGGTCATGACTCGGTCGCCTTCCCGTAACACGGACCGCCGGGCGGCGCGGACAGCGGATCGGACGGACCGACGGTCACCAGGGCAGCGGGCGTTCGTGCACCACGTCCAGGCGTGACACGGCCCGCGTGAGCACCACGTACAGCCGGCGCAGCCCGCGCACCCCGTCGGCCGCGCTCGCCGCGATCTCCGCCGGCTCCACGACCACCACATGGTCGTACTCCAGGCCCTTGGCCGAGCCGGCGGCCAACACCGTGACCCGCGCGCCCAGTTCGTCGGGCCCGGCGGCCGGGATGCCCGCCGCGTCGAGCGCCTTCCGCAGACGTACGACATCGGGCTCGGACGGCACGACGACCCCGAGGGACCCTTCGCGGGCGAGGCCCTCCCGCACGGCCTCCACCGTGGTGGCCACCGCGTCGGCCGTCTCCCGCACCCGCAACTCACCCCCCGCCCGCAGCGACCGGGCCTCCGGCACCTCGACGTCCAGGCGTGCGAGAAGCCGGTTGGAGAGCCGTACGACACTCTCCGGCACCCGGAACCCGGTCGTCAGCGGCACGATCGCGGCGTCCGGCCTGCCCAGGTGCGCGAGGAGGTCGGGCCAGGCGCGGGCCGCCCACGGCGTGGTGCCCTGCGCGAGGTCGCCCAGCACGGTGAGCGAACCGAAGGCGGCCCTGCGGGCGATGGCCCGGCACTCCATCGGCGACAGGTCCTGCGCCTCGTCGACCACGACATGGCCGTAGCTCTCCGGATGCTCGATCAGGCCCGCGGCCTCGTCGAGGAGGACGAGGTCCGCGGCCGACCACCGCGCCGAGCGGTACGAACGCGGCGGCCGAGCCCACAGGATCGCCCGCTGCTCCTCCGCTTCGAGCACCCCGTCCGCGGCCGCGGCCAGCACGTCGGGGTCACCGAGCAGCCCCGCGACGACCTCCTCGGGCCGCACCCGCGGCCACACGGCGTCGACGCACGCGCCCACCGGCCTGGACCGGGAGATCTTCTGCGTCCAGGAGTTCGGCAGCGTCCCGGTCCGCCGCTCGGCCCGCGCCTGGAGACACCGCACGATCCGTGTCCGCACCCGCTCCCGCCCGACGGCGTACGGGGGTTCCTCGGACCGTACGTCCTCCACGATCCGCCGGAGTTCGTCCGCCTGGACGCGCCAGCGGTACGAGCCGTCCGGCACGACGAGGGAGTCCGGTACGACGAGGGAGTCCTGTACGACGAGGGAGTCCTGTACGACGAGGGAGCCGGGTCCGGCAACGGCATCGGACGGTGAGGCGACGCGTCCGTAGAGCGCCCGGCGCACCACCTCCGCCATGCGCGGATCGTGCTTCACGGCAGCGGCCCGCTCGTCGTCCGTCCCGGTGACGGGCTGCCGGGCGATCTCCTCGCCGACGGTGGACTGCCGTACCCCGCTCTCGCCGAGAGCGGGCAGCACCTCCGCGATGTAGGTCAGGAAGGTGCGGTTGGGGCCGAGGATGAGCAGGCCCCCGCGGCGGATGCGCTGCGGATACGTGTACAGCAGATACGCGGCCCGGTGCAGGCCGACGGCCGTCTTGCCCGTGCCCGGGGCGCCCTGCACGCAGAGGGAGGTGGCGAGGTCAGCGCGGACCAGGTCGTCCTGCTCGGGCTGGATGGTGGCGGCGATGTCGCGCATCGGGCCGACGCGGGGACGCTCGATCTCGGCGGTGAGGATGCCGCTGTCCCCTTGCCCCTGCCCCTCGGTGAGGTGCTCCCCCGTGGTGAGGTACTCGTCCTCCAGCCCGGTGAGGTCGGCGGAGTCACCCCGGCTGCCGGGCGCCCAGCCGAAACGGCGCCGGACCGCGACTCCCCGCGGGTCGTGGGAGCCGGCCTGGTAGAAGGCACGGGAGACGGGCGCGCGCCAGTCGACGACGAGCGGCGGAGCGGTGGGCTCCGAGCTGATGCGGCGCCGTCCGACGTGATAGCTCTGCCCGGCGTGCTCGCTGTCGTCGGCCGCGAAGTCCAGCCGCCCGAAGAACAGCGGCCCTTCGGGCAGTTCGCGCATCTCCTTGGCCCGGCTGCGCAGCCGGTACCCGAGCACCTCGGCGTCGGCACCGGAGGCGGACACGTCCTCACCGGTGACGACGTGCTCCTGGGCGCCCTCCACCATGGCGGCGAGGGCGGCGCGGCAGGTGTCGTGGTGGGCGCGTTCCCGGGCGAGGGCGTGGTGGAGGGAGGAGAGACCGGGGGCGTGATCGAGGGCAGGTTCGGCTGACGTCATTCCCCCGAGGATACCGAGAAAGATGTAACCGAGTTACATTATTTACCGAGACTCACCGAGGCTCATGTACAGAGGGTGAGCACAGCACCGCCTGAAGCCGGGCGAAGGCCCGCTCGGCCGCCGCGACGGCGTCGGCCTCGATGTCCTCCACCGACTCCCCCCGCTCCACCCGCCGCCAGTTCTCCAGCGCGAGCACTCGCTGCACCGCGACGATCTGCCCCGCGGCCACCCGGGCGTCGAGGTCTCCGCCGAGCACCTCCGCCAGCGCGGCCTCGGACCGCTCCAGATAGGCGTACATACGGGCGACCAGCGAGGGCGTGCCGTACAGCAGCCGCTGGAAGGCCAGCACCTGGGGATGCCCGTTCAGCCCGGTGATGGGATCCCGCCGGGCCAGCCCGTCGAGAAACCCCGCCCGCAACGCGTCCACGGGCGAGCGCCCCTCCCCGCGCTCCACCACGACCCGTGCCGCCTCGCCCTCGTGGTCGGCGAACCGGTGCAGCACGAGGTCCTCCTTGGCCGGGAAGTACCGGAAGAGCGTCGGCTTGGAGATCTCGGCGGCGGCCGCCACCTCGGCGACGGACACCTGGTCGAACCCCTTCTCCAGGAAGAGCCCGATCGCGATGTCGGACACCACCTGGTACATCCGCCGCTTCTTGCGCTCCCGCAGGCCGATCTCGCTCATGGCCCGAGCCTACGCACGCGGGCGGCGGCCGGCGGCCCGGCGCTCACCGCGCTGCTGCCGCGCTCAGGCCCCGGGCCTGCCCGAGTCCGGCTCGCGGAGCCACCGGTCCAGAGCTTCCCTGATCTCCCACTGGCCCGGCACGTCCGTCAGCCCGAGCGGCTCGGCGGCCGTGCCGAGGATCTTCCGCAGCTTCCCCGCGGTCCGCAGGACAGGAGCCCAGGTGAGCTCCGAGCCGTCCCGCAGCGCCATGGCCATACGGATGACGTCGGTGAAGACGGACTGCGCCTTCTTGTAGGCGAGGATCCTCGGGAGGTCCTCCTCCCAGCCCTTCGAGCTGCCGGGACGTTTGTGCTCGGCGGCCTCGCACCATTCCTCCGCCATGCGCTCCGCCTGGTACCGCGGGTACCGCATCAGGTACAGATGGGTCGCCAGGTCGTAGAGGGGGTCGCCGACCATCGCCAGCTCCCAGTCGATGGTCCACAGTCCGCCCCGCGGGTCGACGATGAAGTTCTCGCGGTGCAGATCGGCGTGGAGCAGGGAGAACGGACGGTCCGTGAGGCCTGCCACGTGCTCCCTGATCCGAGCGAACGATTCGTCACCCACTCCGAGCGCCCGGAACAGCTCCCCGAACCTCTCCTGGTTCTCCCGGTAGACCTGCTCCTCGGTGAAGACGATCAGACGCTCCAGGAAACCGGCACTGTCCCCGTCCTCGGGCCGGTCCTCGAAGCCGCAGCGCCGCCCGACGGAGAGCCTCTCCGGCCTGATCTCGATGGTCTCCCGGAAGCGCTGGACGATCTGGTCGAAGATGCCCTGAGGGACCGGCCGTCCCGACCGGTAGTACGAGCCGAGCGTTCGTCCTTCGATGAACACCTGGAAATCCATGCCCTCGACGGCGACGATCTCGGGGACCTGGGTGACGTCGAGCTTCGCCAGCGCGCCGAGCAGTTCCTCCTCGGACTGGAAGCAGCGCCGGTCGAACCAGAGGATCCGGTCACGCGGCTCCCGGCACTTGACCACGAGTGCCCCGTCCCGCACGGGGAGTAGGTGAGTGACGTGGTGATAGCCCTGGAACGAGACTTTCGCCGCGCTCGTGCTGACGCTCCCCTGGTCGGCGCGGGGCCGAGCGACAGAGACCGGTTCGGATGTCATTCCCTGGTTCGTACCGTTCCGATGGTGCTGATCCGATGGTGCTGAAGAGAATGGTGCTGAAGAGAACTGAGAGAAGAGATGGTGCACCGTACTCCGTCAGAACCCGGTTGAGGGCGGGAAGTCCACCATTCGAGGGTGCGGTTACCCGGCACGGGCGACTGACGTGCGCACCGGGGACGGCCCGGCCTGGTACGTCCGGGGCACACGGGACCTGCGTTGCTGGCCCCACGGCACTCGATGGGCAACACTGTCGCGATGACCGGACCAGAACCTGCCGAGGACTCCGACGACGCGTCACACGACGCGGACGACGCGCCGTACGACGGACAGGTTCTGTTCGACCTGCTCGACTCCACGAAGGCGGTCCTGTTCGACTTCGACGGCCCGGTCTGTGACCTCTTCGGGGGCGCCTCCACGGCATCCGTCGCGGCCGAGGTCAAGGAAGCGGCACGACAGGCCTGGGGGGTGCTCGACCCGGAGGTCGAGGCCTGCGACGACTCGCACGGCATTCTTCGCCGCCTCAGGGACGTGTACGACCGACCGGCCGCGCGGTCACTCGGCCGGGACCCGCTCGACCAGGCGGAACTCATCGTGGCGCGTCAGGAGTTGGGCGCCGTTGAGAAGGCCGCCGAGACCCCTCACGTCGGAACGCTGCTGGGTCTGTTGCACGAGCTCGGCATCCGTATGGTCATCGTGAGCAACAACGCCGAACGGCCGATCCGGGAGTACCTGAGGCGTCACGGGCTGGAGGAGCGGTTCGGGCACGTCTTCGGACGGGACCCCGACAACGCCGGACTCATGAAACCGGACCCCGACTGCGTGCGACGCGCCCTGAAGTACCTGGACGTCCCCGCCGGTTCATGTCTCTTCGTGGGGGATCAGCCGAGCGACCTCGAAGCAGCCCGGTCGGCCGACACCTGCCTCCCCTTTCTCGGCTACACGCGGGACAGGGCCAAGGCGTCGGACATGGCCGCGAACAGGGCGAACGCCGTGGTCGACTCGTACCTTCCCGTCATCGGGGCCGCCGAGAAGGTCCGGAAGGCGCGCTGGGCGAGCCGGCATCAGGTCGGCTGATCGGCTGATCGGCCAGCAGGTCCCAGGCCCCGTCGAACCAGGACTGCATGCCGTTCACGAACACGGTCCCCTGTGAGGAGGGGTCGTCGTCCATCGTGTGGTGGGTCAGTGTGGCGCCCAGCCCGAACACGTCGGTGGCCTCGATCTCCCTGCCGTCGTCCAGCACGATCGAGCGCGTGAACGGCACATAGGGACCGTGCAGCGCGTCCACCTTGTTGACCAGGTACAGCTTGAACAAGGGCGCCACGTCGAGCTGGCGGATCTCGAAGTCCACGGAGGGCACGAGCTTCATGGTCCTCAGATCGCTCAGCACGGTGCGCAGTGACACGGTGTGGCGGCGCGTTATGGCCAGCACGCGCTCCCTGAGGATGGCGTCGTGCACGCCCTCCGTGGACCGCCAGTACGGGAACGTCACCGACTCGGCGGGCAGCAGCATGCGCAGCGCGATGCGCTCCGGACCGATCTGTCCGGCCCGGATCCGTTCCGCCTGCGTCCTGATGTGCGCGTCGAGGGACTCCGAGGTCAGCGTGTAGACGTCCAGGATCACTTCGGGCTGCTCGAACGCCTCACTGATGAACGGCCCCAGGGTGACCGTGCCGCCGGGCCGCTTGCTCCTCGTGGGCGAATGGATCCGCTGGTTGCGTTTGACCACCCGGGACCCGCTGCCCTGCCGGGACTCGATCCAGCCCTCGCTCCTCAGCTCTCTGAGCACCCGCTGCACGGTGTCGCGCGAGACGCCGAACTCCTCGGCCAGTTCACGTTGCGACGGCAGACGTGACTGCACCGGGTAGACGCCCTCGGCCATGCGCGTGCGCAGCTCGCCCGCGACGCGCTCGAACTCCTTGCCGCCCCCGTCGACCCCATACTCGCCACTCACACGGCGACCGTACCTCGCCCGGCCGATCAGCAAACCGGTCTCAGTCAAATTGGTGACGCCAACTGGAACGGTTGACTGACTGGTTGACCGATCCATGACCCTCAACTCGTTAAGGGATCAACCGTGTAGGGGATACCCACACCAAGGAAACCAGTCCAATTGGACTGGTAGCTGATCGGTTCTCGGAACCGGGACTGGGGTGGGCAGATGATCGTATGGGAATGCGTGGGGGTGGTGGTCCAATTCGGCGTGAGCCGGCTGGTGGAGACCGAGTTCGGCCCGGTGGGGCTGGTGCTCCTCACCGGGGCCACGGCTCTGGCTCTGCTGGGTGGACAGGCACGCCAGATACACCCGGCGTGGTGGGCGGCCTTCTTCCTCGTACTGCTGACGATTCAGGTCTGAGCCGTCAGCGCGAGCAGTACCTGCTGCAGGGAGCTCACGACGTGCTCGCGCCGGACTCCCGCCGCCAGCAGGGCCTGCGCCTTGACCTCGTTCCGCGCGTATCCGAGGAACGACACGCGGGCCTTCTGTGCCGCCTCGAAGTCCGAGGGCGCGTCACCGATCATCAGCGAGACCGACGGGTCGGCGCCCATGGCGTTCAGCGCCTGGAGCAGGTAGTGGGGGTCCGGCTTCATCAGGTCGATCTGCTGGGTGCGGCCGTAGATGTAGGGGAAGCAGTCCGTCAGACCACGACTCTCGATGTAGCGGGCGGCCGCGAGCGCCGCGTTGTTCGTCGTGATGGCGAACCGGGCCCGCGACGCCCACGTCCTGATGAGCGGGTCCGCGTGCGCGGTGGGATACGCCGTCGGGACCGCGAGCAGTTCCTGCCGGGTCAGCCACTCCTCGAGCTCGATGATCAGGTCGCTCTCGGGCCGCCGCAGGTGGACCCCGCGCAGGACGATCTGCGGGTCCTGCGTGTGCCGCTCCTCGCCGGTCAGCAACCCGCCCAGCCCGCGTCCTTCGACCAACTGCACCAGATGTCTGGCCACTCGGTGCGCGGGATGGCCGGCGAACAACCGGCATATCGGCCCGTCCAGGTCCCAGAGCACGAAGCGAACGGGGGTGATCAGCTCTCGCAGGCTATCCGTCTCCACTGTCACCCGCTCAGTCTGCGCTGTATCAGAAGTCACTAGGAGAGTGTCAGGTCCGTCGTGATGGTTTCCCAGAGGGCGTCGAACCACCGCTGCGATTCCTCCACGAACGCGGAGTCCCGTCGCCCCTCACGCTTCTCGAAGGAGAAGAGGAGCGAGTCGGTGCCCAGGACGTCGTACATGTCCAGGGTTCCCTCGTCCGACGACTCCTCCCGCCGCGTGATCATGTAGTACGCGATCAGCGCCTCCGACCCGTTGAGCAGGTACAGCTTCACCGGCGGGGTGAAGGGCAGCGCCCTGAAGGTGACGCGTACGTCGATGCCGTGCGACGAGCGCAGGGAGCGGAGGTTGTGGCGCAGGACGTGGCCCTGGGCGTTGCGCTGGGCCAGCCAGCGGTCGTGGACCGGATCGGCGTCACCGTGTTCCTCGACGGAGATCGGGAAGGCCAGGTTGATGTCCCGGGACGGCAGCAGGATGCGGACGTCGATGGACTCGGGGCGAATGCGACCCTCATGGATCATGCGCAGAGGCTCGCCCAGGGCCAGCATCAGCGTCTCCGCCGTCAGGCACGCCGCGTCGATGCGGACGTGAGGAGCCGAGAAGGCCTCCGCCAGGCGCGGGGCGAGCCCCACCATCGTCGGCTGGGGCTCGTCGTGGATCGGGGCCGGCTCGGCGATGCGGGGCGGGCTGCCCTTGCTCACGTTGGTGAGCAGACCGTCGTTCTGGAGTGCGCGCAGCGCCTGGCGGACCGTGCCGCGTTCCACGCCGAACTCCTCGGCGAGTTCGGCCTGGGTCGGCAGACGGTCTCCGGCCCTGAGCTCTCCGGCGCGTATGCGGTCGCGCAGGGCGTCGGCGATCTCCTGCGGTGAGAGCCTTCTGCTGCCGTTCACTGCAACGTTCTCCTGGGTCACGACCAAAACGTACAACTCCCATCCATCTTTGAGGAGTTGTTTTGGAGTTGTTTGCGGGTGCCGACCAAGTGGGCATAACTTAGTCGAAGTTGGTTGCCAACTTGGCTAAGTTGGCGGAAGTTTTACCTCCTCTCGCAGCCTCTTGGCAAGTAGTGGCCCGCAGCACGTGCGCAAAAGACGCCCCACGTCACCCCGGTTCCGCCCCCCGCTCCACCGAAACGCCCCGAAGGAGGAACACCCCATGCCTGTCCTCGCCCTCGTCTCCACAGTCTTCGTCATCGGATTCCAGCAACTCGTCCAGTGGCGCTACGGCCCCATGGGCATCGTCGGCCTCCTGCTCCTCAGCATCGGGATCAAGGCCAACAGCCCCACGTGCAGCTCCATCGGGGCCCTCGTCCTGGCGCTGATGGTCGCCGGACCGGCCCTGTGAGCAGCAGCGACACGAGCCACCATCCCCGCGGAAGAGAAACCACAACCCCCCACTCGCAACGCACTGTGGGAGACGATCAACTCGTGAGCACCAGCTCCGAACTGATCGTCTCCCACAGTGCGTTGAACCACAGGTGCGACTGCTCCACGAAGGACGTGTCCCGCAGCCCCGCTCCCTGCCGGAAGGCGAACAGCATCGACCGGGTGCCCTCGGCGTCGTACGTCTCCAACTGTTCGCTGTCCACCTCCTGCTCCAGTCGTTGCACGGTGTAGTACGCGAAGAGCGCCTCCGCGCCGTTCAGCAGATACAGCTTCACCGGCGGGGTGAAGGGGAGCGCCCGGAAGGAAACGTGCACGTCGATGCCGTGCGTGGCGCGGAGCGCGGTCAGGTTGTGCCGCAGGACCTGGCCCTGCGCGTTGCGCTGGGCGAGCCAGCGGCGTTGCACCCGGCCGTCGGAGGAGTCGTCCACCGGAGTCGGGAAGG
The DNA here is from genome assembly GCF_040704615.1 of Streptomyces sp. NPDC046862. Lineage (NCBI taxonomy): Bacteria > Bacillati > Actinomycetota > Actinomycetes > Kitasatosporales > Streptomycetaceae > Streptomyces > Streptomyces sp. NPDC046862. The sequence goes on from NZ_JBEYXP010000014.1 coordinate 121,780, forward strand.
CGAGGTCGATGTCGCGGCTGGGCAGCAGGACACGGACGTCGATCTTGGCCGGTTTTGTTCGCCCCGCGTGAATCTCGCGCAACGGTTCACCCATGGCGAGGGTCAGCGACACCGATGTCAGACACAGCGCGTCGATCTCCACGTGCTGGGCGGCGAAGGCGGCCGAGATACGCGGGGCGAGCCCCACCATCGTGGGCTGCGGTGGAGCCTCGGGACCGGCCAGGGCCTTCCCCGGGATCGGAGCCACGGTGGCCGGGCTGCCCTTGGAAACGTTGGTGAGCAGTTGCTCCGACTGCAGGATGCGCAGCGCCTGGCGCACGACACCCCGCTCCACACCGAACTCGTCGGCCAGCCTGGCCTGCGTGGGCATGCGCTGGCCCGGCCTCAGTTCGCCGGACCTGATCCGGCCGCGCAGTTCCTCGGCCACCTCGCGGTGTGACCTCTGTGGCCGTTGTGACCTCTTCCGCCCATTGACGGCGGCATGTTCCCCGTCCACGACCAAACACTACAACTTCTCGCCATCTTTGGGCAGTTCATGGGAAGGTGGTTATGAGACGACTCCAAGCGGAGATAAGTACGGTGGAGTTGGTCGCCAACTTGAGCAACATGGTCAAACTTAACGGGGGGTTGGTCACAAAAGGTGACCAGCGATCGCTGAGGGTGACTCCGTCGAACAGGTGGGCGCCGCCGTCTCGTCCCTGAGGAGGGACGTTCCGGAAGGAGGGACCGTCATGCCACTCGCCATCGTCGCCGCCGCCCTCGCAGTCGGGTTCGAGCAGCTCATCGAGTGGAAGTACGGCCCGATGGGCATCATCGGTGTCCTCGCGCTCACCGTCGGACTCAAGTCCAGGAACACGCTGATCAGCGGCATCGGAGCCGTACTGCTCGTGATGCTGCTGGCCCCGTCCGGCTGACCGGCCGACAGTCCGGCGGCCGGGCTCCCTTCCGGAGGGGAGCCGGGAGCTCGGCCCGCCCAGCACAGCCACAACTCAACAGCACAGCCACAACCGAAGAGAACAGCCACAACTCAACAGCACAGCCATAACCGCATATCGCGTACCGCACCACAACTTCATAAGGGGAGCTACCACAACTGCATAGCTACGGATACGGATTCAGCACCACAGCAGCACCAACGCACCACCGGCACATCATCCGCACGGAAGGAGTACCGCTCAGAAGACGTCCGGGCACCACGGTCGCCTGGACGTACGCAGCAGGGCGTCGGCAACGGAGGCGGCGCCCTTTTGCTGCTCCCGCACCCGGCCGAGCGCGGCAAGCCGCACCGCCGACTCGTCACCGAGCCACAGGGCGCCCAACTCACTGACATCCAGCGTGAGTTCGGCGTCCTCTTGCGTGGGGGCGCAGGAGGCGCCGTCCGGACCTGCCTCCAACCGGTACCGGCCGCCCGCCAGCCCCGCCGCGTCGAGGACCTCAAGAACGAGCGTCCCGGTTCCCGTGTACGTACGCGTCTCAAGAGCCCGTACGACATCCAGCACCCGCACCCACAGCCAGTCCGCCTGAGCCGTGATGTGGGCGGCGCGCGGGTCGGGGAAGAACAGCGGCAGCAGGTCGTCGGGGGCCCGCATGTCCGACGTGACCTTGGTGATCCAGTCGATCGAGCACAGGTAGTGCCACAGGGCGCGTTCGGCGGCCGGGGTCACCGCGATCAGCCAGTTCACCTCGGCCTTGTTCTGCGGCTGCTTGTCGAACCAGCTGTCGTCCGCCTTGTACGAGACGAGGCCCTCGACCTCGCCGGCCGCCGAGCGGTACACGGCGTAGAAGGGTTCCGTCCACGGCGAGCGGTCCAGCAGCACGGCTCCGGTGTTGGTCTGCCACCAGCGCTCGTCCCGGCTGACGGCGCCGGGCTGGGCGCGCCGCAGGCGCTCGTGCAGCTCTGGGCCGAGTTTACGGACGTCCGCACCGTCGACGAGGTCGATACGACCGCCGTCGTCCGGACCCGACCAGCGGGGGTCGAGGCCGGTGCGCGGGACGTCGATGGTCCACCGGGCGGCCCAGGTGGCGGGGCCGAAGCCGTAGCGGCCGTAGATCGGGTACTCGGCCGCGATGAGCGTCGCGACGACGTCTCCCCGGTCCTTCGCCGCCTTCAGGTCGTGGGCCATCATGCGGGTGAGGAGGCCCCGGCGGCGGTGGGTGGGGGTGACGGTGACGTTCGATATCGCGTCGGCGGGCACGGGGGTGCCGCCCACGGCGGTGATCTGCTGGGGGAAGGACCGGAAGGTCGCCACACAGCGATCACCGTCGAAGGCTCCCAGGGTGCGCTCCGGAACGATGTACGACCCGCGGTCGGCTATCTCGGTCTCCGCGACCTTCGGGGGCCGCAGGAAGCCGGTGTTCAGGGCGCGGGTCCAGTCGGGGATGTCGTCCCTGGTGATGGGGCGTACGTCGATGGCGTCCGGGGAGCGGGTCATGAGCTCACGGTAGGAGGGCGGGGTCGGGGGTGTCGCGCGGTTTTATCCCCGAGGCCGTACGAAGTCGTACACGGCGAAGTCGGTGACCGGGACGTACCCCAGGCGCTGGTGGAGGGCGTTGCTGGTGGGGTTGGCCGCGTTCGTGTGCAGCACGACCTCCTTGGCGCCGGCGGCGAGCGCTGCCCTGCTCACGTCGACCGTCACGGCGCCCGCGTAGCCGCGGCCGCGGAGGTGGGCCGGGGTGTGGACGGGGTGGAGCCGGCGTCGATGGTGACGACCTCCCCGACGTCCGCGAACTGGCCGGAGGGGCTGATTTCAGCCCCTCCGGCGTCCGAGGACGAGGCCCGGGTCCCGAGGCCGTTCAGGCCCCCGCTCCCCCGCTCCCTCACACCAGCAGGTCGTCCACCTGTGCTTCCCCGTCGCGGTACCGGCGGGCGATCTCCGCGCCGCAGTCGTCGGCCGTGTGCTGCAACTGCTGGCGGCGGCGGGAGACCTGCTGCTCGTAGCGGACCAGTCGGGACAGGCCCGCGCCGAGTTCCTCGTCCGTGCGGGCCTGGAGGTCGGACAGCTCGACCTCGGCGAGCATGTCGGCGGCCAGGGCCCGGTACTCCTCACGGTGCGGGGTGCCCACGGTCACGTGGCGGGCCGAGGAACGGTGCCGCGCGGGTGCGTCCGTGAGGATCTCCGGGAGCCGGTCGACCAGGCCGGCGCCGGCGCCGGCGGGCGCCGCCGCGCCGCCCCGCCGCGCGAGTTCGGCCCGCAGGATGTCGATGCGCCCCTGGAGCAGCCGTCGTACGTAACTGAGGTCGGCCTCGTCCCGCTGGGCGTCCCGGCGCATGGCCCGCAGCTCGGACAGCCGGAGCAGGGCCACGTCCCGGCTGGACTGGTCGGGGGCCACCGGTGTGCTGCTCGTGCGCTGCACGGGCGGGCGGTGTGCGCCCTCGACGGCCCACTCCACCCACTCCACCGGCCACTGCCCCGTACTGGTGCTGGTGCTCGTACTCGAAGTGCTCATGTGCTCAACCGTCCCCTCAGCCGGCGCGGTGCACCCCACGCACGCACCGCAACACAGGCATCGTGCCACCCCAAGTGGCCGCTATGTGACCGAGTGCCCCTGATAGGCCCCAGATGCGGGGTTAAGAATCAAAAGGATCATTAAGGATGATCGCCCGAGTCACACGGTCGGCCGTACGGTGGGACCGAGCCTGCCGGGGTTGCGTCCAGCACTCTTCCCTGGTCGCGTCAATACCCCCGTACGAGTGACGCGTCATCGCACGGCATCATGGTCCCCATGCGTGCGGTGGTACAGAGGGTGGACGGCGCGAGCGTCGTCGTGGACGGAGAGACGGTCGGCGCGATCGAGGGCGAGGGGCTGTGCGTCCTCGTCGGGGTCACGCACGACGACACCAAGGACAAGGCCGCCCAACTCGCCCGCAAGCTCTGGTCGATCCGGATGCTGGGCGACGAGAAGTCGTGCAGCGACATCGACGCGCCGCTGCTCGTCATCAGCCAGTTCACGCTCTACGGGGACGCCCGCAAGGGCCGCCGCCCCACCTGGAACGCGGCCGCCCCCGGCGACGTCGCCGAGCCCCTCGTCGACGAGGTCGTGGCCCAACTGCGCGCGCTGGGCGCGACGGTGGCAACGGGCCGCTTCGGCGCCAAGATGCGGGTGTCCCTGACGAACGACGGCCCGTTCACGGTGCTGCTGGAGATGTGAGCCCCCGGCGAGGGGCGGGCATCTCAGGGCTCGACCACGACCTCCTGCGCCGCCGCCGTCGAGTCGGCCATCAGCGGTGCGTCCGTCGGCACGTTCCGCTTGATCAGGGCCAGCGCCACCGGGCCCAGCTCGTGATGGCGTACGGACGTGGTCACGAAGCCGATCTTCCGGCCGTCGGGGCCGTCGTCCGCCAGGCGGATCTCCGTGCCCGCGGGCGGCAGGTGGACCTCGCTGCCGTCGAGGTGGAGGAAGACGAGCCGACGCGGGGGCTTGCCCAGGTTCTGGACGCGGGCCACGGTCTCCTGACCCCGGTAGCAGCCCTTCTGGAGGTGGACCGCGCTGCCGATCCAGCCCAGCTCGTGCGGGATGGTCCGGTGGTCGGTCTCGAAACCGAGCCGCGGGCGGTGCGCCTCGACGCGCAGGGCCTCGTACGCGAGCAGCCCGGCGGCCGGACCGGCCTTCTCCGCATACGACTCCAGGTCCGTACGCGGCAGGAAGAGATCACGCCCGTACGGCGTCTCGCGGACGACGGCGCCCTGCGGGGCCTCGGCGATGGAACCGGCCGGCAGGTGGACGACCGCGATGTCGTCGGTCCGGTCGGCGACCTCGACCCGGTAGAAGAACTTCATCGACTCCAGGTACGCGACCAGCGCGTCCCGCGTGCCGGGCTCGACGTGCGCCCAGACCGTCTCGCCGTCGTCCACCAGGTACAGCGCGTGCTCGATGTGACCGTTCGCGGAGAGGACGAGCGCCTCGGTGGCCTGGTGCGGCGGGAGGTCGCTGACGTGCTGGGTGAGCAGCAGGTGCAGCCAGCTGAGCCGGTCCGTACCGGTGACGGCCACGACGCCCCGGTGGGAGAGGTCCACGAATCCGGTGCCGTCGGCGAGGGCGCGCTGTTCGCGGAACAGATCACCGTAGTGGGCTGCGACGCCTTCGTCCACGCCCTCGGCGGGGACGGCACCGGGCAGGGACAGCAGAGGACTCTTCATACCGACAAGCCTACGACTTGGTAGTTGAACCCTTCAGGGAACATTCCTGACACCGGCCGAAGATCGCGAAGTGCTTCATGTCGGTGTCGAAGCCGAAGGTCTCCCGCAGCTTGGCCGTGAAGTCGGCGGCCACCTCGACGTCGGCCTCGATGACGTTCGTACAGTCCCGGCACACCAGGTGGATGTGGTGGTGCCGGTCGGCCAGGTGGTACGTCGGGGCCCCGTGCCCGAGATGGGCGTGCGAGACCAGCCCGAGCTCCTCCAGGAGCTCCAGCGTCCGGTAGACGGTGGAAATGTTGACCCCCGACGCCGTCTTCCTCACTTCCACGAGGATGTCGTCGGGGGTCGCGTGCTCCAGGGTGTCCACGGCTTCGAGGACAAGCTGGCGCTGCGGCGTCAGCCGGTAACCGCGCTGCCTGAGGTCGCTCTTCCAGTCGGTGCTCACCACGCACCCAAGTCTAGGGCGGGGTGGGCCGGGTCACGGCTCGGCGGACAGAACGCCGTTCATCAGTGCATCGGCGAGCGCGCTGCGGTATGCGCGGGTCGCACGAGCGATCTCGGTATGTGCGTGGATCTTGTCGTCGAGGGCGGCGAGCGTGGCACCGATCGCCGCCTGCTCGGCGGCCGGTGGAAGGATGACGGGCAGTTCGCCCAGGGTGCGGATGCTCAGCGAGGGGATGACCGCTCCGGCGGCCCGGGTTCTGATCCAGTCCTGTGCGGCTGTCGCGCTCAGGTAGGCGGCCAGATACGCGGCCGAGACCAGCGGCTCCGCAGGCAGCCTGAGCCGTACCAGGTTGGGGTGGAAGAGCCAGCCCGCGTGGGTCCCGGTGACCAGCGCGCATCGGCCCACGGTGCCGGTACGGGTGAGAAGTACGTCTCCCTCGGACAGCTGGTACTTCGCCAGCGTCCGCGCCCGCTCCCAGGGAATGGCGGGCGCGGACGCGGTCTCCTCCGGAACGATCCGCAGGCCACGCAGGTCGCGTGGCACCACGACGGGATTCCCGCCGTCGGCCTGGGTACGCCCCCTGTCCTCGGCGCGGATGCCCGGACCGGCCTGGAGAGAGGCGCACACCTCTCGCAAGGGCATGCGGGACCAGCCCGGCGGGGCGAACTCGTCGGCGGTCATCACAGTCCGTACCTCCTGAGCCACCGGGCGGCTTCAGCGTCGGCTGCCTCTGCCCGTGCGTGCGCGGCACCGATCTCCTCGCTCAGCCGGGACAGCCTGGCCAGGGTCCCGGCAGGCCCTTCCGTCTGAGCGGCCGAGGCCGGGCCGTAGGGCCGGACATACGGCGCGGGGTCGAGGCTGTGGCCGTGCGTCGCGATGTCCAGCACCGAAACCGACCGGCTCAACCCCGGGGTGCTCACGAAAGGAGCTTTGGCCTCTCGGGCCTCGTACCAGGAGACGTACTCGGCGACCAACCGCGCGATGTCGTCGTCGGACAGGGCACGCTCGGTCCGGGCGATCTGATGCCCGAGGCGCTCACCGGCCACGAACAGCACCTCGGGATGCGCTACACCGCCGGAGCCGGGTGCACGCAGGAACCAGATGTGCGTCCTGACGGCTGTGAGCGTGAAAAGCCCGGCGGGAAGGGCGATCACACACTCCACCACCCCGGCCTCGACCAGTCCCCTGCGCACCTTCCCGGCGGCCCCGGCGTTGAACGCGGCCCCGGCAGGCATCAGCACGGCGGCCCGGCCGTCGGGGGCGAGCCGTGAGACGGCGTACTGGAGCCAGTCGAACTCGGTACGGCGGGCGGGACCGTACGTCCAGTACGAGGGTGGGGTGATGTCCCCTGGGAGGGCGCCGAAGGGTGGATTGGTGAGGATCACGTCGAAGGTCTCGGGAAAACCTTCGGGAAGACCTGGAAGACCGCGGGGATCGAGCGCCGGGGTCACGGGTCCTTCGGCAAGCAACGCCATGCGCCCGTGGTGGACCCTCAGGTTCCAGTTCGCGGCCAGCCGTCCCCCGGGCCCGGCTCCCTGGGCCTCGGGCACCCAACCGGTGAGTCGGCACTGTTCGCCACCGCCGTGCGCCGCGACCGCGTCCAGGTGGGCGACCAGCAGTTCCCCGACTCGGGCGTACGGATCGTGCACACGTACCGCGCCAGGGCGTACGGCGGCCAGGGCCTCGGCCATGACCCGGCTCACGGACGGCGGGGTGAGGAACGCGCCGCCCTCACGTGCCTGCTCGGCGCGCCAGCGCACCAGAACGTGGTCGAACGCCGCTCGGGCTTCCCGCTCGGAGCCGACGGGAGTGTGCCCCAGCCTGTTGCAGAGTTCGGCCGGCAGGCCATGCGGAAACGTCATCTCCGGGCGATAGTGCTCCCCCAGCGTGGCATAACGCCCCAGCTCCTCGGCCATACCGCCGTCGGGGTCCTTGACATGGGTGTGGACGTAGTCCAGCAGCAACCAGAGGTAGTCGTCGAGCGGCATCGCCCCCCGCAGCCGGTCCGCCTCCGGCCCCGCGAGCCGCTCGACCAGCCGGAGCAGTCCGCCGGCCGTCCCGCCGGGCAGCCCGGCCCGGAACCGGTCGCCGTAGGTCGTCCCGGCCGGTTCGCCGGGCAGCAGGGCGTTCGCGGGGACGGTCCGAGTGGACAGCCAGGCCAGCACCTCACCAGAGCGGAACAGCTCGGGGTCCCCGCCCACCGGAGCGGGATACTCTGGGTGGCGGCGCTCCCAGTTGGTGACTGCGGGCCGTTTCACACCCGCGAGGCGCGCGATGTCGGGCCGGGAGACGAGTACGTCGGCGACCGCAGGGTCACGGTCACCGCCCGGGCCGGACGACGGGGTGGCGTGGTCGGTCACTGCGTCTCCCGCGTTCAGAACCGGGGCGGTCTCACGCCGCCCAGGATGTCCGCCCGGTCGGCGAGCAGGGCCGGGACCCGGTCCATGGCCTGCGCCTCTGTGGCGAGTTCGGGGCTGAGGTGACCGAGTACCCGGTAGATCTTGGCATGGTCGGCGGCGAGGTGCCGGTGGAAGACCGGCTCATGGTGCATGATCCGGTTGCGGAAACGCACCAGCGACAGAAGGCTGTCGTGCAGGTCGGCGCGGCGTCCCGAGTAGTACGGAAACGCCTTGTGCGTGACAGGCACCCAGAAACCGCGGTCGTAGCCCCGCGCACCGCTGATCAGGGAGATCCAGAAGCCGAAGGTCAACTCGGCGACGATGCCGTCCGCACACGCCGTACCCGCTCCGCTCCGTTCACACTTCTCGCGTGCCTCGTCGACCAGCCGGATGCCGTTGCGGTTCAGGGGCGCACGACTCCACCAGTCCGGTCTGCCGTGGTGCCTGGCGAGTTCGTCGTGCAGAGCGTTGCGCAGCGTGACTTCCAGACAGTGCAGAGGGCCGTAGAACGCCGCGGACGCGGCCACGTTCCACCAGTACAGGCGCATCGCCGTCGTGGATTCGCCGCCTGCCGCCGTCAGGTAGGTGGCCATGCGCGGCTTCGAGAAGGCCTTCGCCAGCCACTCGGGCAGGTTGTCGGTCATGGTTTCCCCCTGCTGCAGATGAAATCTGCTAAAGTCGATGGCGTACGTCCTGGGTCCGCCTCTGCTTGCATGCCGCTCAGGACACGGCCTTGGGAGCCCCGGTCGCAGACGTGTTGCGACCGGGGCTCCGTGCGTTCACGAGACCCCGCGAAGACATCCCTGACTGTAGTCTCAGCACACTCGATCCCGCAAGCGCATTGCCATGCAGTGAATTTTGTTAACCCCGAGAATGAAACAGGGCCCTGCGGAAGCCCGCAAGGCCCTGTGTTCCAGGCGAACGGCTACTTGAAGAACGCGATCCCGTCGTCCGGCATGTCGTCGGGCAGGGCCTTGGCCCAGCGCTCGACCTCCTCCGGGGTGACGACCTTCTTCAGGTGCGCCGACATGTAGGGGCGCAGCTCGACCTCCGGGGTCTGCTTCTCGCCGACCCACATCAGGTCGCTCTTGACGTAGCCGTAGAGCCGCTTGCCGCCGGAGTACGGGCCCGAGGCCGCCGTGCGCGCGACCGCGTCCGTGACCAGGTCGATCTGCGGCTTCTTGTCGGCCAGTTCGCCGTACCAGACCTCGACGACGCCGTCGTCGCGGACCATGGTCACCTCGACCTTGCGGTCGGCGTCGATGCGCCAGAAACCGGACTCCGTCTCCAGCGGCCGGACCTTGTTCCCCTCCTGGTCAAGGACCCAGGTGTGGGAGTGGTACTCCAGGAAGTCCCTGCCGTCGTGGGTGAAGGTGACCTCCTGGCCGAAGTTGCACTTCTCGGAGCCGGGGAAGTCGTGCACGCCCGCGCCGGCCCAGTTGCCGAGCAGGAAGGCGAGGGGGACGAGGTCCTTGTGCAGGTCGGACGGGATCTCGATCATGGGAAGTTCCTAGACGTGGGTCAGCGCTGGCCCTGGTACAGCTTCTTCACGGTCAGCCCGGCGAAGGCGAGGACGCCGACGCAGACAAGGGCCAGCAGGACTTCGAAGAAGATCTCCACGGGGTGCTCCTCGATTGAGCGGAGGGGGCGGTACTACGAACAGGGCCGGGGCCCAGCTTACGCGGCTGAGGGCGGGCCCTCGCCGTCAGGTACGGCTCAACGCGGGCGCCGGCTCGGGAACTACGATGCGGGCATGCCGAAGAAGCTCGTGATCAAGGTGACGGCCGGGGCCGACGCGCCCGAGCGCTGCTCGCAGGCGTTCACCGTGGCGGCGGTGGCCGTGGCCAGCGGTGTCGAGGTCTCCCTGTGGCTGACCGGTGAGTCCGCCTGGTTCGCGCTGCCGGGCCGCGCCGCCGAGTTCGAGCTCCCGCACGCCGCCCCGCTCCCCGACCTGATCGACTCGATCCTCGCGGGCGGCAGCCTCACGCTGTGCACCCAGTGCGCGGCCCGCCGCGACATCTCGGAGAAGGACGTCATCGAGGGTGTGCGGATCGCGGGTGCCCAGGTGTTCGTCCAGGAGGCCATGGCGGACGGGACCCAGGCGCTCGTCTACTGAGACGGGCGGTTCACTCCCCGGTCACTTCTCGATCAGTCCTTGATCAGTCCTTGATCAGTCCCTGATCAGTCCTAGCTCTCCACCCACAGGCAGAAAGGGTGCCCGGACGGGTCGAACAGCACCCGTACGTCGTCCTGGGGCTGGTGGTCGGCGAGTACGGCGCCCTCGGCGACCGCCCGGGCCGTCTCGCCCTCCAGGTCGTCGACCTCGATGTCCAGGTGCAGCATCATCTGCTGGTCGCCGGGGTTCCTGGTCGGCCAGACGGGACGGACGTACTCGGGCTCGGTCTCGAAGGCGAGTGAGACGCCGTCGCCGTCGGCGGGCCCGATGAGCACCCAGTGGGGCTCCTCGCGGCGCACCTCGTACCCGAGGAGCCGCAGATAGAAGCCGGCCAGCTCGTGCGCGTCCTGCGCGTCGAGCACAACGGTGGACACCCGTGCGTTCGGCATGACCACCTTGGTACTAGCGGCGCTTCTTCCCGTCCAGCTCGTCCCACCACTCGTCGGACTGCGGGTCGCCCGAGGGGTCGTCCCACCAGCGGTCCTCGGGTCCCCGCCGGTTGGCGACCATCGCGGCCACCGGCGGGATCACCATCGCCACCACGCACATGCCCACGGCCGCCGGAACGGACCAGAGCCGCACGACGCCCCAGGCCAGGACGAAGAGCACGAGACACGTCGCCATCATGGCGAAGTAGAGACGGCGTCGGCGCGCGTACATACCTCCAGCGTAGGCCTGTGCACGCCAAAAGGGCCGCACCTCGGGTCTTCGACCCATGAGGTGCGGCCCCTTGGCCGTCACGTGCGATCAGACCGCGCTCGGATCGCGATCAGACCGCGTGCAGACAGCGATCAGACCGCGATCGCGACCTCCGCCAGGCCGCCCTTCTGAGCGACGACGGTGCGGTCGGCGGTGCCTCCGGGGACGAGGGCGCGCACGGTCCAGGTGCCCTCGGCCGCGTAGAAACGGAACTGCCCGGTGGCGGAGGTGGGCACCTCCGCGGTGAACTCGCCGGTCGAGTCGAGGAGACGGACGTATCCGGTCACCGGCTCGCCGTCACGGGTCACCTGACCCTGGATGGTGGTCTCACCGGGCTTGATCGTCGAGGCATCGGGGCCGCCGGCCTTCGCTCCACACATGTCTTTCTCCAAGAGAGGTCTGACCGGAGGAAGGCCGGTCGGGATTTGCGGGTCTTGTCGCTTACTGCGGGTCTTCGCTTACCGCGGGTCCTACTTGTTGGCGCCGAGCTCGATCGGCACGCCGACGAGGGAGCCGTACTCGGTCCAGGAGCCGTCGTAGTTCTTGACGTTCTCCACGCCGAGCAGCTCGTGCAGCACGAACCAGGTGAGCGCGGAGCGCTCGCCGATCCGGCAGTACGCGATGGTGTCCTTGGCCAGGTCGACGCTCTCCTCGGCGTAGAGCTCCTTGAGCTCGTCGTCCGACTTGAAGGTGCCGTCGTCGTTGGCGTTCTTGGACCACGGGATATTGCGGGCGCTCGGGACGTGACCCGGACGCTGCGACTGCTCCTGCGGCAGGTGCGCCGGAGCGAGCAGCTTGCCGGAGAACTCGTCGGGGGAGCGGACGTCGACCAGGTTCTGCGCACCGATCGCGGCGACCACGTCGTCGCGGAAGGCGCGGATCGAGGTGTTCTGCGGCTTGGCCTTGTAGTCGGTCGCCGGGCGCTCCGGCACCTCCTCGACCAGCTCGCGGGCGTCGAGCTCCCACTTCTTGCGGCCGCCGTCGAGGAGCTTGACGTTCTCGTGGCCGTAGAGCTTGAAGTACCAGTAGGCGTACGAGGCGAACCAGTTGTTGTTGCCGCCGTAGAGGATCACCAGCGTGTCGTTGGCGATGCCCTTCCCCGACAGGAGCTTCTCGAAGCCCTCCTGGTCGACGAAGTCACGGCGCACCGGGTCCTGGAGGTCCTTGGTCCAGTCGATCCGGATGGCGTTCTTGATGTGGTTCTTCTCGTACGCGGACGTGTCCTCGTCGACCTCGACGATGGCGATCGTCGGGTCGTCCAGGTGCTCCTGGACCCAGTCGGCGTCAACCAGGACGTCGCTGCGGCTCATGCTCTTTCTCCTCCGGGGCAGTTGCGGCGGGGCTGTGCGTGGAGACTTCTGGGTGCGGGCACGCGGCGGGGTCATGAGGCCATGGAAGCGGCCGGCCTGTGCGGCGCACGGGTGGCCCTGAGTCAAGTCGAAGGGCCGGGGGAATCGGGAGTCGACACTCCCGGTCAGAGAACGCGACAGAGCATGGCGGCGACGCGGCACAGGTCTACTGCCCGCCGCTTCGTGAGGTCCGCCTGTCGCTGCTTCATGCGCTCGATCGTAGGGACGGACAGGCGGGCATGTCACCGGTGTGTCGCATGGTGAGACGCGATCGTCCGGGATGTGGGATCAGTGGGCCGCGCGGGCGGGCGCCGCGCGGATTCCGAACCGGTCCGGCGACCGTCATATCTGCTGTACGGACGGCGGCGTCTCGCGTTTCGGACAGGGATGGTGGCGGCAGGGGACGCCGTACGGCCGCAGGAGCGAACGCCCGTACGGCCGTCACCGGCTCAGCCTCCGACCGTGCTACCCGGCGAGCTTCACGTCCGAACCCTTCACCGTGATCTCCACACCATCCTTACCGCCCTCCACCTTGTCGAGCTTGATGCCGCCGGGGAGGTCGTCGATGGCCTGCTGGAAGTCGGTGATCGAGCGGACCGCGTTCTCGGCGACGTCTATGCCCATGTTGGGGAGGGAGTCGGCGCGGACCTGGACGGTGTCGCCCTTGACGCTGACCGTGCTGAGCACGGAGACGGGCTTGGGCAGCTTGTTGCCGAGGACGGTGGCCTCGACCTCGACCTTGATCTTGCCGTTTCCGCCGGAGGAGAGGCCGACGACCTTGGCCGAGACGCCGGGGCTGACGTCGGTGGGCTGGGACTTCGCCGCCTTGAGGAGGTCGGCGTACGCGATGGTGGCCGTGCCGGTGGCGGTCCGCGCGGTGGCGGAGCTGTAGTCGCCGGAGAAGACGACGCCCCGCATGTCGGCCTTCATGTCCGAGATGCGGATCTTCTCGCCGCCGGTGCCTGTGGCGGCCTCGTAGTCGTTGATGCCGACCTCGACGTCGTCCAGTTCGCCGCTCGCGACCTGGGTGAGGAAGGGGAAGCCCTTGATGGAGACGTCGGGGGTGGTGGACAGGCCCTCGGTGGTCCGCATCTTCTGCGCGGCCTCGTCCTCGGCGAAGTTGACCGCGACGCGGTCCGCGATCACGAACAGACCGCCCAGGATCACGGCGAGGATGATCAGTATTCGCAGTGCGCGCATGTCTCGGTGTTCCCCCACGTTCCTACTCGGCGGTCGTTCGGCTTGGTTCGCAGTGAGCTGATGGCCGTTGAGCGCGAGGGTAACCCTGCTGGGGGTTGGTGGGGGGTGGTGGGGGAGTTTGTGGATCATCTGTGACAAGTGGCGGGCCGCCGTCTTGGGGGTATCTCGCCCCCGCCGCCCGTGGATCTCTCAGCCCCTCCGGCGTTTGAGGAGCGGGGTCCGGGGCGGAGCCCCGGGGGACGGGAACGGGTAGGGGCGGCGGGGGCGACATACCGGCTCCCCGGTGCCGCACCGCTCAGCCCAGCGCCCGCCCCAGCAAATACACCGCCGGAGCCGCCGTCGTGAGAGGCAGTGCCACCCCCGCGGTCATGTGGACGAAGCGGGACGGGTAGTCGTAGCCGGCGACGCGGTGGCCGATCAGGGCGCAGGCGGCCGCGCCGAGGCCGAGGAGGGCACCGGACGTGCCGAGGTCCGTCATGCCGCCGAGCACGAGGCCGGCACCCGCACCCGCCGCAAGCCCGAGGAGTACCGAGATCACCGTGGGCAGAGGCAGCGCACGGACCACGATCGCCACGGCCACCGCCCCCGCGCCCACCGTCACCGCGTCCGCCTCCGCCGCGAGATGCCCGGTGGCGACGATCGACAGGGCGGCCGAGGCGACCGTGGCCATCAGTCCGTACATGCGCTCGTCCGGGTCGGCGTGGCTGCGCAGTTGCAGGACGAGGGTCAGCAGCACCCAGACACCGAGCGTGCCGAGGATCGCGGCGGGCGCGTTCTCCCGGCCGGCCACCAGCAGCACCACGTCCGCCGTCACCGCGCCCGCGAAGGCCAGCGCGATGCCCTGGCGGGCGGGCCACATACCGTTCAGCCGGAACCATCCGGCCGCCGTCACCGCCTGCAGGATCACCAAGGGGACGACGAGCGCGTACTCGCCGATCGCGGCCGTCAGCGCGAGCAGCGCCCCCAGTACGGCCGTGATCAGCGCGGGCTGCGCGCCGGGGTCGATGATCGGCGACCGGCCCTCGGCGCGGGCGCGCTGGGCGTCGGTCACGCGGGTGTTGCCGGTGAGGGTGGGAGGGCCGTAGGAGGGTGCGTCCGCGGCGGGGCCGGGCGGCGCCGGGGGCATGGCGGCGGCTCCGTCATGCGGATGGGGCTGCAGCGGCTGGACCGGGGGCTGCGGCTGGACCGGCGGCTGCTGCCAGCCCGGTCCCGGCTGCTGCTGCGCCGCGCCCGGAGCCGACGGCGGCTGTCCGTAGCCCTGCGGCGGCAGGTACGCCGTCTCCGTCACGTCGACCGCGGCGACCGGCGGCTGCACCTGGGTCTCCCAGGTCTGCCCCTCCCACTGCTGGGTGTACTGCTGGGCGTGGGCGGCCGGTGACTCGTCGTGGCCCTGCCAGGCGGGCTGCTGGTACCCGGGGTGCTGCTGTTGCTGATCCGGCTGGGGCTGTTGGTGGTCCGGCTGCTGATACGGGTCGTACCCCTCGTACGGGGCGCCGTACGGCTGGTTGCTCATGATCGCGTCACCCTCCTGCGAACGGTGGGAGCACCTCGACCGTGCCGCCCTCGGCCAGCCGTACGGTCTCATGTCCGCGGGTGCCCACGGGGTCACCGTCGATGAGGAACGAGCATCGCCGCAGGACGCGGACCAGTTCGCCGGGGTGTCGCTCGCGGGCCTCGTCCAGCGCGTCGGCGAGCGTGAGCGCGTCGTACGGCTCCTCGGCGACGCCCGCGGCGGCCTTGGCGGCTGCCCAGTAGCGCACCGTGCCCTTTGCCATCTCGTCCCTCAATCGGTTGTGGTGAACACGGTCAGGCTATCGGGAGGCCTTGGGTACGGCCGCCGCCGCCCATGCGCCGATCCGCGCCAGCAGCGCGTCGTCCGTCGCGTCCTCCGCGTGCCCCATCCCCGGCTCCAGCCACAGTTCGCCGTTGTCCCCGGCCGCCTCGGCCAGCGTCCGCGGGTGGTCGACCGGGAAGTAGCCGTCGCGGTCGCCGTGGACGATCAGCAGGGGTGTGGGCGCGATCCTCGGTACGGCCTCGACCGGGGACATGGGTACCGGGTCCCAGTGCCGGTGGTGGATGCGGGTACCGAACCCGTAGCGGCCGACCGTCCGGCCCGCCCTGCCCATCACGAGCCAGTGCACCCGTCGCATCGGCGCCGTACCCCGGTAGAACCACCGAGCCGGCGCACTCACCGACACCACCGCGTCCGTGTGCGCTTCCCTGCGCCCTTCGTGCTCCTGGAGCTCCGGGGCGCCGTGCAGCGCCGCGTGCCGCAGTACCACCGAGCCCCCCATCGAGAAGCCGACGGTGACCACGCGCGTGTGCCCGAGTTCCCGGGCCCACGCGACCGCGGCCGCCAGGTCGAGCACCTCGCGGTCGCCGACCGTCGACCGTCCACCCGAGGCGCCGTGCCCCCGGAAGGAGAACGTGAGCACGGCTCCGTACCGGGCGAGGGCACGCGCCACCCTGCGTACGTGCGGACGCTCCAGATGGCCCGTGAAGCCGTGGGCGACGACGAACACCAGGTCACGGGAAGGTGGCCCGGAGGCGTCGTATACGAGGGAGGGCGGCTCGTATACGGAATCGATCGGCACGCCGTCGAGCGTGCGCAGAAACCTCCTCAGAGGGGCTTTCGAGCCCGTCCCGGAGATCGGGAAGGACGGGGAACGCGTCACATGACCTGCCGGACCACTGCTCATGTGGGCTATTCTGCTGGGCAGAGGACTCGGGCAGCGTAGCCCCCGGGTCCTTTTGTGCTTTCGGAAGCGTTGTATACGAAGCGGGAAACTCCAGGTGACCGCGGGTGTACGGGGCTCTGGGATCGCAGAGCAGGTGACGTACCGCACACGTCCTCGCCCGGACCGAGGAGGAACACGACGTATGAGTTCTCTGCTGCTCCTGACCAATGCCCTCCAGCCGTCGACGGAGGTGCTCCCCGCCCTCGGTCTGCTCCTGCACAACGTGCGAGTGGCCCCCGCGGAGGGACCCGCCCTCGTCGACACCCCCGGTGCCGATGTCATCCTCATCGACGGCCGCCGCGACCTCCCGCAGGTCCGCAGCCTGTGCCAGCTGCTGCGTTCGACCGGGCCCGGCTGCCCCCTCATCCTCGTCGTCACCGAGGGCGGCCTCGCGGCCGTCACCGCCGACTGGGGCATCGACGACGTGCTGCTCGACACCGCCGGCCCGGCGGAGGTCGAGGCACGGCTGCGGCTGGCCATGGGCCGCCAGCAGATCGTCAACGACGACTCCCCCATGGAGATCCGCAACGGCGACCTGTCCGTGGACGAGGCGACCTACAGCGCCAAGCTCAAGGGGCGGATCCTCGACCTGACCTTCAAGGAGTTCGAGCTCCTGAAGTACCTCGCCCAGCACCCGGGCCGCGTCTTCACGCGCGCGCAGCTGCTGCAGGAGGTCTGGGGCTACGACTACTTCGGCGGCACGCGGACCGTCGACGTGCACGTACGGCGGTTGCGCGCGAAGCTCGGCCCTGAGCACGAGTCGCTGATCGGGACCGTCCGGAACGTCGGCTACCGGTTCGTCACCCCGGAGAAGGTGGACCGGGCCACGGACGAGGCCAAGGCCAAGGCGGCCCGGCCGAAGCCGGAGGACGCGGACGAGTCGGCGCACCTGGACGCGGCGGACGCCCGCGAGGTCTCCGCGGACGCGTAGGCCTGACGCGGGGCGGTGCGGGGCGGTGGCGCCGGGCTGGAGCACTGGCACGGTGGCGGGCCCGGCGGCCGCTCAGGTTACCGACAGGTTGTACCAGGTTGAGACCTGTACGCCCTGCCCAGAGCGTTGCAATCCGCGTAGACTCCGCGCGTGGCCAAGGTGACTAGGGATGATGTGGCGCGGCTGGCGGGGACTTCCACCGCCGTCGTCAGCTACGTCATCAACAACGGACCCCGGCCGGTCGCCCCGGCCACGCGCGAGCGTGTCCTCGCCGCGATCAAGGAACTGGGGTACCGGCCGGACCGGGTCGCCCAGGCCATGGCGTCACGGCGCACGGACCTCATAGGCATGATCGTGCCGGACGCGCGCCAGCCCTTCTTCGGGGAGATGACGCACGCCGTCGAGCAGGCCGCCGCCGAGCGCGGCAAGATGGTCCTCGTCGGCAACACCGACTACGTGGCCGAGCGCGAGGTCCACTACCTGCGGGCCTTCCTCGGGATGCGGGTCTCCGGGCTGATCCTCGTCAGCCACGCCCTCAACGACAACGCCGCGGCGGAGATCGACGCGTGGGACGCGCGGGTGGTGCTGCTGCACGAGCGGCCCGAGGCGCTCGACGACGTGGCCGTGGTGACCGACGACCTGGGCGGCGCCCAGCTGGCCGTGCGGCATCTTCTGGAGCACGGCTGCGAGTACGTGGCCTGTATGGGTGGCATCGCCGAGACTCCGCTGGTCGGTGACCCCGTCTCCGATCACGTCGAGGGGTGGCGGCGTGCGATGCAGGAGGCGGGCCTCTCCACGGAGGGGCGCCTCTTCGAGGCGCCGTACAACCGTTACGACGCGTACGAGATCGCTCTGGAGCTGCTCGCCGGGGCGGATCGGCCGCCGGCGATCTTCTGTTCCACCGATGACCAGGCGATCGGTGTGCTGCGGGCCGCGCGGGAGTTGCGGATCGATGTGCCCGGGGAGTTGACGGTGGCCGGGTTCGACGACGTGAAGGAAGCGGCGTTGACCGATCCGCCGCTGACGACTGTGGCGACGGATCGTACGGGGATGGCTCGGGCGGCGGTCGATCTCGTGCTGGATGACGCGGTTCGGGTGAGCGGGTCTCGTCGTGAGCGGGTGAAGCTGTTTCCGTCGCGGTTGGTTGTGCGGCGGTCCTGTGGGTGTGCGTAGCTTCGTCGCCGTGTTCGTAGCGCCGTAGAGGGTGCGGTGGTTGGGCGTGTGCGGGTGCGTTGTGGCTTGTCGCGCAGTTCCCCGCGCCCCTTAAAAGCCTGTGGTTGCCCGCGCCCTTGAAGGACCCTCGGCCTCCGCGCCCCTAAAAGCCTGCAGTCGCCCGCGCCCTTGAAGGACCCTCGGTCCCCGCGCCCCTAAGAGCCTGCGGTTGCCCGCGCCCCAGAAAGTGCCGGTGGGCCCGCGCCCCTTTCGGGGTGCGGGCCCAGCCGCAGGTGAAGTTGCGATCAGAACATCAGGTTGTACTGGTTGAAGCCCGTGCCCAGGCTGACCCTCGACGAGAACAGGTCGCTGGACGCCTTGCCCGTGCCGCGGTACAGCCACAGCGTGCCGCCCGAGTCGCGGGCGATGACGTCGGCGATGCCGTCGCCGTTCACGTCGCCGTTGGTGACGTAGGACGTGAAGTTCCAGCCGGTGCGGGCCTTGATGCGGGCCGACCAGGGGGCGGACGACTTGCCCGTGCCGCGGTACAGCCACAGCGTGCCGTCGGTGGAGCGGACCAGGAGGTCGGCCTTGCCGTCGCCGGAGAGGTCGCCGCGGCCCATCAGCTTGACGCCCTTCCAGGCGCCGGAGACGACCTTGATCTTGCTGTTGAACTGGCCGTTGCCCTTGCCCGGGTAGAGGTAGACCGAGCCGTCCGCGTCCAGGGCGACGAGGTCGGGGCGGGCGTCACCGGTCAGGTCGCCGGGGATGGCGTACGACTTGTAGCCGCCCCAGACCGAGCTGATCTGCATCCAGGTCCACTCCATGGTGGAGTGATCCATGTAGCTGCGGTACAGCTTGCCGTCCGTCTTGTCGCGGACGATCAGGTCCTGGTAGAAGTCGCGGTCCAGGTCGGCCTGCAGGGCCCAGCTGCTGCTCTCCCAGCCGTTGCCCTGGTACTCGCGGGTCGCGAGCGACGTGCCCTTGCTGGACTGCGCGAACAGGTTGCCCGACGGCGTGCGCTCCAGCACGTCGGCCCGGCCGTCGAAGGTCAGGTCCGTGTCGTCGATGCGCGGCTGGGCCGCCCAGGTGTACGCGGAGACCTTGGTGAAGACGGGGTAGGCGCCCTCGGCGGTGCAGCCCGTGACGCCCCAGGAGACGATGCCGATGATCTTGCCGTTGACGACCAGCGGGCCGCCGGAGTCACCGTTGCAGGGGCTGATGGTGCCCGAGTCGCCGCCGGTGGCGGGGGTACCCGCGCAGATCATCGAGCCCTCGGCGAAGTCGTCCTCGCCGAGCACCGACTGCATGGCGGTGTTGCAGGTCGAGTCCGCGACCACCGGGAGGTTCGCCTTGCGGAGCGTCGGCGACAGTTCGGCGCCGTCCGCGCCCGAGGTCAGGCCCCAGCCGTACACCGTGCCGGTGGTGCCGGGGGTGTAGAGCGAGCTGTCGTTGGAGGCCGCCAGGCGCAGCCACTGCTGCTCCAGCGGGCGGTCCAGGGTGAGGACGGCGACGTCGTTCTTGATGGTCGCCGCGTCGTACTTCGGGTGGCTCCACTGGCGCCACACGCCGGCGACGGTGCCCGTGGAGTCGTCGAGCAGGTTGCTGGTCCCCGAGATCACGGAACCGAACTGCTGCCAGTCCTGGCCCGCCACGCAGTGGGCGGCGGTGAGGACCTTGTTCGGGGCGACGAGGGTGCCACCGCAGAAGAAGCTCTGGTCGGCGGCCTCGTCGTAGTAGTAGAGCTGGACCATCCACGGGGCGCTGGAGATCGTCGTCTCGGTGCCGCCGATGATGAAGGGGGACTGCTCGGAGGACGAGCCGGACGATCCGGTGGATCCGGTGGAGTCGGCCGAGCCGGAGGACTCCTTGGAACCGTTGGACTTCTCGTCCGCCTTGGCCGCCTGGTCCTTCGCCGCCTCCACGGCGCGCTCGCGCAGTTCGGCGTCCGAGGCGGTGGGCTTGGGGGCGGCGGCCTGCTGCCGGGCGATGCCCGCGTCTGGCAGGGAGGCCGGTCCGTCGGTCGCGCTCGCGGTCGTCGCGAGGGCGCCGGCGCAGCTCAGCGCCAGCGCGAGGGCGGCCACGGGCAGCGCCGTGACTACACGTCTGTGGCGGCCGCGCAGGGCACGTATCACTCAGGGCTCCTGGGGTGCGATGTCGTAGTAGGGCCCGAGAAGGGCGTACTACGCAACGCGCGGGCCACTCCTGCCATCGATGTCATAAGGCAGTGGGCGAAACCGCGGAGCCCCCCTCCGGCGCGGATGATCGTAGGCACCAAATGTCCCTCTGCGCACCACTGTCACAGCACCCAAACAAGTATTCGTCCGGCGCCTTCCGGGTTCTCACCTCACGGCAACCCGTTGTTTCCCCACCGCGCGGGTCCCGGCAGCTTCAGGCGCGATCCCGGCCCCTTTATATCGGGCATACGAGGTTCTGCCGGGCTTCTCAGCCGGCACTCAGGGACCTCTCATGGACGGGCGACAAGCTCTGAGACATGACCGAGAGCTTCCGCCGCAGCGGCGAGTACGAGAACCCCCAGGGTCACGGCCACCAGCCCGCGTACCCCCAGCAGCAGCACGCCTCTTCCCCGGTGAACCCGGAGTGGCCGCCCCCGCCGGCGTACGAGCCGCAGGGGCCGGCGTACGCCGGGTACCCGGCCGGTGACGCCCATCAGGTCGGTGGCGCGCACCAGGAGCCCGCCGCGGCGACCACCGCCACGGGCACCGCTCTCCTCTCCGAGCCCGTCTCCTCCGGCCCCGGCCCCGCCCCCAAGAAGCGCGCCCGCGGACCGCTGGCCCTCCTCGCTGCCGTGGCGATCGTCGCGGCGGCCATCGGCGGCGGCACCGCGTACGGCATCCAGGAGCTGACCGGCAAGGACACCGCGGTCTCCACCTCCACCAGTACCAGCGTGGTGCCGACCAGCCAGAAGGGCACGGTCGCCGGGGTCGCCAAGGCGGTGAGCCCGAGCATCGTGGAGATCAGCGCGAGCTCGAACGCCGGTCAGTCCACCGGTTCGGGCGTGATCATCACCAGTGGCGGCGAGATCATCACCAACAACCACGTGGTCTCCGGCGCCTCGTCGGTCAAGGTGACGACCAGCAACGGCAAGCAGTACACGGCCCGGGTCGTCGGCACCGACAGCAAGAAGGACCTCGCGCTGATCAAGCTGGAGAACGCCTCCGGTCTGAAGGCCGCCTCGCTCGGCAACTCGGCCGACGTCCAGGTCGGCGACCAGGTCGTCGCGATCGGCTCCCCCGAGGGCCTGAGCGGCACGGTCACCAGTGGCATCGTCTCCGCGCTGAACCGGGACGTCACGGTCGCCACCGACGAGGGTCAGCAGCAACAGCAACAGGGCGGTGGCGGCTGGCCGTTCGAGTTCGGCGGGCAGCAGTTCAACGGTGACACCGGCTCGTCCACGACGACGTACAAGGCGCTCCAGACCGACGCCTCGCTCAACCCGGGCAACTCCGGCGGCGCGCTGATCGACATGAACGGCAACATCATCGGCATCAACTCCGCGATGTACTCGGCGGCCGGCTCGGGATCCTCCGACGCGGGCAGCGTGGGCCTCGGCTTCGCCATCCCGATCAACACCGTCAAGAACGACCTGAGCTCGCTGCGGGCGGGCGGTTCCGACAACTGAGCCACCGAGCCACCGAGCCGCCCCGGCGGGGCGACGGACCAAGGAGTTCGACATGATCACGCAGGTCAGGCAGATCAAGCAGGTCAAGCAGGTCAAGCAGATCAAGCAGGTTGTGCACGAGCGACGGAGCTTCGACGCGTACGGAGATCCGGCCGGGCTCGCTCTGGCGCTCGCCGTGGCGTATGAGCTGAGCCCGCCGACACCGCGCGCCCCCGAGGTGGCCGTCGCCGCCACGGAGGTCCGCACCAAGGCCAAGGCCCGCCGGAACACCGCCGCACGCTCCCGCAGCCGTACGGTCCGCGGCTGATCGTCACTCGCGGCATGTACCGCACGTACCGCACGTACCGCGCCCATACCGCACGTACCGCACGACCCTCTGACGTGCGAGGCTGAAGACGCCCGCCACGTCCCACCGCACCCGAGGAACCACACACCATGAGCCCCGCCGAAGGCGACCGTGAAACCCAGCGCATCCTGATCGTCGACGACGAGCCGGCCGTGCGCGAAGCACTCCAGCGCAGCCTGGCCTTCGAGGGGTACGACACCGAGACGGCCGTGGACGGCGCCGACGCCCTGGACAAGGCGACGGCGTACCGGCCCGACCTGGTCGTCCTGGACATCCAGATGCCGCGGATGGACGGCCTGACCGCCGCCCGCCGTATCCGCGGCGCGGGTGACACGACGCCCATCCTGATGCTGACGGCCCGCGACACGGTCGGCGACCGTGTCACCGGGCTCGACGCCGGGGCCGACGACTACCTGGTCAAGCCGTTCGAGCTGGACGAGCTCTTCGCCCGCGTCCGCGCCCTGCTGCGCCGCAGCTCGTACGCGGCGGCCACGGCGGCCGGCGCGGCGGCGGAGGACGATGCGCTCACCTTCGCCGACCTTCGGATGGACCTCGCGACCCGTGAGGTCACCCGCGCGGGCCGGGCCGTGGAGCTGACCCGTACGGAGTTCACGCTGCTGGAGATGTTCCTGGCGCACCCGCGCCAGGTGCTCACCCGTGAGCAGATCCTGAAGGCGGTCTGGGGCTTCGACTTCGAGCCGAGCTCCAACTCCCTGGACGTGTACGTCATGTACCTCCGCCGCAAGACGGAGGCGGGCGGCGAACCGCGTCTCGTGCACACCGTGCGCGGGGTCGGTTATGTGCTGCGGTCGGGTGGGGCGGAGTGAGGAAGGTCCTGCGCCGCTTCCGGTCGCTCCCGCTGAGGGCGCGACTGTCGCTGCTGGTCGCGGCGGCGGTGGCGTTCGCGGTGGCGGCGGTTTCGGTGAGCTGTTGGTTCGTGGTGCAGGGGAAGTTGTACGACGAGGTGGACAACGACCTGCAGCGGGCGGCGGCAAAGCCGCAGCGGTACGACCAGGTCGAGGCCTTTCTCAGTACCTGCCCGACGGAGCCGAAGGACACGAACACCACCAACGGCCTCGTGGGGCGCGGCTCCTACTACTTCCAGCTGATCAAGGAAGACGGCACGGCTTGTGTCGACGAGAGCTCCCAGGGCACGGTCAAGGTCACGTCTCGCGACACCGACGTGATCGAGAACGCGACGAAGACGGGCAACGGACTCGCCCGCAACGGCACCGACGCGAACGGCAACGCCGTACGCGTGCTGACCACGCCTCTGTTGGTCACCGCGGGCAGCTTCTCTCCGCCGCAGATCTACCCCGGCGCCGCACTGCAGATCGCGATTCCTCTGAAGAACACCCAGAACACCCTCAACGACCTCGCTCTCCTGCTCCTCCTCGTCTCCGGCATCGGAGTCGTCGGCGCCGGAGCCACGGGCCTGTTCGTCGCCCGCGCGGCACTCCGCCCCGTCGACAAGCTCACCGACGCCGCCGAGCACATCGCCCGCACCGAGGACCTGACGATCCGCATCCCCGTGGAGGACGAGGCGGAGGACGAGATCGCGCGCCTGTCCCGCTCGTTCAACTCGATGACGGGCGCCCTGGCCAACTCCCGCGACCTGCAACAGCAACTGATCGCGGACGCGGGCCACGAACTCCGAACGCCCCTGACCTCCCTCCGCACGAACATCGAACTCCTCACCCGCAGCGAGGAGACGGGCCGCCCGATCCCCGAGGCGGACCGCAAGGCGCTGCTCGCCTCGGTCAAGGCGCAGATGACCGAGCTGGCCTCCCTGATCGGCGACCTCCAGGAGCTGTCCCGCTCCGACACCGCCCAACAGGGCGACCGCGTGCAGGTGGTGGACTTCCAGGACACGGTGGAGTCGGCCCTGCGCCGCGCCCGCCTGCGCGGACCGGAGCTGACGATCACGGCGGACCTCGACCCCTGGTTCGTACGCTCGGAACCGGCGGCCCTGGAGCGGGCGGTCGTCAACGTCCTCGACAACGCGGTGAAGTTCAGCCCCGAGCACGGCACGATCGAGGTGGCCCTGGCGGCCGGCGTCCTTACCGTCCGCGACCACGGCCCCGGCATCGCCGCCGACGAACTCCCGCACGTCTTCGACCGCTTCTGGCGCTCGCCCAGCGCGCGGGCGTTGCCGGGCTCAGGCCTGGGCCTCTCCATCGTGGCCCGCACGGTCCAGCAGTCGGGCGGCGAGGTGACCCTGACCCGGGCCGAGGGCGGCGGCACGCTGGCGACGGTACGGCTGCCGGGGGCGCCTACGCCGCCGCCGGAGGTGCCCTGAGCTTCTCCTGGCGCTACTCCTGGGCGGACGACTGCCTGGCCACACGCTCCAGTCGGCTTCGATAGCTCTCCCACCACGCCGGGTCGCCGGACGGGATGCTGTTGTTGCCCTGTTTCTCGCCCACGGCGCCGTCCATGAGTTCCCGGAGGATGTCGGCGTGCCCTGCGTGCCGGTGCGTGTCGGCGATCACGCGCACCACGGCGTGGTGCAGCGTCACTTCGTCCTTGCCGCTCGGCCACCACGGCACGTTGCCGACGGTGTCGAGCGGCAGCGCGTCGATCGTCGCGTCGGCGTGCGCCCACGCCCGGCGGTACAGCTCCACGATGTACTCGCGTGACTCGTCGGCGGTGGCCCACATGTCCGCGTTGAGCTCGGCGCCCTCGTCCAGCCAGGGCATCGGCTCACCGGACGGCCGCCCGAAGGTGTCCCCGAGATACCCCAGCTCCACGCTCGCCACGTGTTTGACCAGGCCGAGGAGGTTGGTGCCGGTCGGCGTCATCGGCCGGCGGACGTCGTACTCCGAGAGCCCGTCGAGCTTCCAGAGGAGGGCGTCGCGGGCCTCCTGGAGGTAGCGGTGGAGGTCGGCTTTGGGGTCCGGGGCGGACTTCGGTGGGGTCATGGGGTCAGTCTTGCGGGCGGGCGATCTTTGGCGCCCGCCTTTCCCCATCAGTCATTCTCCGGGCTCCAGTTTTTGCACCCGGTGGCGAATCTTCGTTGCCTCTTCGAGGAGGGCATTCGCTTCGGCGATGTCGGTGGACTCTGCTGCCCGCAGTTCGAGATCGTGCACGTGTGCGTCCAACTCGGGGTCCCGGGCCAAGGCGTACTCACCCCACCAGAAGGCCACGAACGCGGGCACAGGGCCTACGTCGTACGCATCGGCAATCGCCCGCTTCCAGTGCTTGTCGAAGTCCGGAACGAGCTCGGGCGTGTGCTCGGCGATGGCCTCACGCAGCGCCTTCGGGGTCCGCTCGGGCATGGGAGGGACCCTTGGTGGGGGTTCCGCAGCGTGGGCGGCCATGCTCGATGTGCTCCTTCGACACGTGGCGCCCATAGCGACGGACGCGTTCATGGGCCCGGCGCTTGGATCAGTAGAAGCCGAGCATGTCGGGGGAGTCGATGTCGACGGTGACCACCCCAGGCGGGAAGTTCTGCTCCCGGTCCGTGAGCAGGATCGACATTCCTGTGAACTCGGGGCGGGGCAGCGCGCAGTACAGAGCGTGGCAGGTGTCCGCGCCACCGTAGCCGTCCCGGATCATGGTGCCGACGGTGACCGACGCAGCCGTACCCAAATCGTCGACGACGATCGAGGAGAAGGCGAGCACCCGCTGTGCGGTGCCCGCGTCCTCCGACTCCGCCTGCATGAGACAGAGGGCGGGGATGCGGAGGAAGTCACCGGGCGTGTGGGCCATGTTTCCGGCGAGGAGGTTCAGCGTCTTATGCCCGTCCGCGAGGGCCCGGGTGGCACCGGTGTCGAGAATGATCACGCGGCCGTGTCCCGCGCCATACGGACCTTCTCGGCAGCGATCCGGTAGATGTTGCCGAGTACGTCGGGCGCCTGGTCGAACTCCTCGTCACTGATGTCGACGCCGATCACGTCACGAACGACCTGCCTGTCGGCCGCCACCCGCTCGGCGATCTGCTCCGCCGTGGGCTGCTGGGAGGCCAGCAGTTCGATGAGCTGCCCCAGAGTCACGCCCCGCTCTTTGGCGACCTGGGCGAGATGGTCGCGGGTCTGTCGGGACACCTGAATGGTCGTGTTTTCCGCCATGGCTCCACCATAGCCACACCACAGGCCGAAGTGACCCCAGCTTCCGCCCGCTTCACCTGATGGCGTTCGCTCCCGCCTCGCCCTTGACGCCCGCCATGAGCGCGGGCCAGGTCGAACGACTCTCCACGAGCGGAGGGATACGGCACGAGCGGAACGCACCGCTCACTGCCAGAAGACCTCGAACACCAGGATCTGCGGATCCTCAGAGCGTCGAACGAAGGTGTAGACGAGCCAGCCATTGTGGTTGTCGAAGTACAGGATGCGCGGCCCCCTGGGATCGCTGGACCTCACCGGCTCTACGCACATGGTCTCTGGGAGGTCGACATCGGCGTCGGCTCCCCTGAAATAGGGGACCTTAGCGGTGACCAACTCGGCACGAGCCTCGTCCACCATCTTCCGTACGTGCTCGGGCAGTGCGTCACGGCTGGCCAGGGCGTCGAGCCGCCAGTCCATCTGCCACGGCGGCCCCATGAACTCGTCGGTCACTCGCCGGGCTCCAGGTCCCGCGTGCTGTAGCGGATCCTCGCCACCTCGTCGAGGAGAGCCTTGGCCTCCCCAATGTCGGTTGCCTCGGCTGCCCGGTGCTGGAGATCGGTCACGTGAGCGTCGAGCTTCGGGTCACGGGCGATCGCGTACTCACACCACCAGCGGGCCATGAACGCGGGCACTGGGCCGAGGTCGTACGTGTCGCCGATCGCCCTCTTCCAGTGTTTGTCGAAGTCAGGGAGGAGGTGGGGTGCATCCTCGGCGATCGCCCTGCGCAGCGCCTTCGGAGTCCGCTCAGGCATGGGGGGAATCACCGGCTGGGATTCCGCACCGTGAGCAGCCATGATCGGTGTCCTCCCTCGACGCGCCGTTTCTACGACCATAGCCGCCTCGCACTCCTTGGATCAGTCATTCGAGTACTGGTCACAAGTTCCACCTTGACGGTGGCAAGGCGCTGAAAGTCGGGAATATCAGCGGGTGTCACCCAAAGGTGTTCCGACCCGCTTCCTTCTTGGCCGCTGCCACGAAGACAGACCAGGACGCGGCCGAGAAGACCAGCGGGCGGGCATACGGGGTCTTGCTGTCGCGGACGGGGACTATGCCGGGGTGGCCGTCGGCGACCTCGACGCAGTTCGAGGCTCCGCCGTCGCTGTAGGACGACTTGCGCCACACGGCAGTGCTCAGGTCAGTGGTCCGGTTCATGATCTGCACTCCTCCAGAAGGCGCGTGATGAACACCGTCGACTCCGCCGGAGTCAGGGCCGCATCCCGGACGAGATCGTAGGACAAACGGTAGGACAGCACCTTGTCCGGATCGTCGATCAGCTTGCCGAAGCCGTTGCCCTCCACGTAGGCAACCGGCTCCCCGACTCGCTGCCACAGCAGGATGAGGTCGCTGCTCATGAGGTCATGCACGCCAGCCGTGTAGGGCAGCACCTGAATTGCGACCGACGGCAGTTGCGCCGCGTCCAACAGATGCGACAACTGGTCCGCCCACACCTTCGCATCGGGAACCGACCGCCGCAGCGCCCCCTCGTCCAGGATCACGCGCACGTTCGGCGCCGAGTCTCGGTAGAGCAACTCCTGCCGTCCCATGCGCGCGGCCACCTGTTCCTCGACTTCATCGCCGTTGCCGGCCGTTGTCTGGGCTCCAGACAACCCTGACAACACCCTGCGGGCGTAGTCCTCGGTCTGCAACAGGCCCGGCACGCGCAGCTGGAACATCCACATGACCCGCGCCGTGGCCTCCAGCTCCATGAACGCCTTGTACTTGTCCTTGATGACCTCCTTGCGCGCCTCCCTCCACAGGCGAACCAGCAGGTCACCGCACCCGTAGAACCCGTCCAGGTCCTCCATGACCGTCACCTTGGACAGCCGCTCGCCCGCCTCCAGCCGGTACAGGTAGCTCTTGTCATAGCCGGTTTGGTCGGCCAGTTGCCCGAGCGACTTCCCCGCCTTCTCCCGCAGGTACTTGAGCGTCCGCCCCAGCGCGACCCGCCCCGACTCCCGCTCCCCGTCAACCATTTCGCCCACGTCACCCTCACCGTTGCCTGGGGCCGCAGACAACGGCGACCCCCTTCCGCAGCGTATGCCGCATCAGTGACGATCTGAGCGCGAACGGTAATCACCACTGGTCACCCACACCGCGAAAGGGCACCCCCATGCGCGTACGCATCGCCGAACTCTGCGAGTCACTCCTGATGACCGTGGTACGGATCCTGTTGCCCCCAGAAGGGCGCCACCGTGCCCTCCCCGACCAACCCCTCGACGGCGAACGGTCGTCGACCGCCGGCCACTCCCCACCCTCACTCCCCCATCCCCTCGACGTCTGGCCCTTCGAACCCGACATCAACGACCTCGTCCGCCCCTACCTCCTCACCCCGGAGGAACACCACGAGCGCAGGCTGCGGCGCCGTGCCCACGGAAACGGAATGAGGATCGCCGCGTGACATCCGCCGACGACGTCAAGCCGCTGGACCGTCTCCGCCTGCTCCCCTGGACCACCCCCGACGGCAAGCCCTGCTACCTCAGCGCCGACCACACCACCAGCACGCTCTCCCGTCTCGCCGACGACATCGAAGCGGCCCAACTCCACTCAGGCGAACAGGTTCTCGCGGGCGCCAGGGCCGTACTCCAAGACGCCGCAGCAGGGGAACGCGCCGTGCGTTTCGCGCTCACCAGGGCGGTCGAGTCACTCGGGGACGTGATCCGCATCGCTGTCGGCCGAGGTGAGCGCATCGGTGACGTGTCCGGCTGCGGGAGAGCGTGTGGTTTCTGAGAGATCTTTGATCTTCTCGTAAACCTGCCGTGAGATTCGCCGTGTTCACTACGACCTCCCCGGCGGTCGCTGCGAACGACCCTCTCCGCCGGACCTGTTACCCCCACGACAGCGTCCCAGGGTTATCCACCCCCTGTGGACAACAGGAGAGTGCACAGTGAAACGCGTACCCGGACCGAACAAGTGGGCCGGACTGAAGAAGTGGGCCGTCGCGAGCGCGACCGCGGCCCTCGCCGTCACCGGCCTCGTGGCCAACGCCGGGACCGCCCACGCGGCGGGGCCTGGCGGTGCGGCCAACGTCCGGGGCGTCGACCCCGGCAACACCGACCTGATGATCGAGCGGCTCTGCAACCAGGAGACCAGCCTGACCGGCGTCTACGGCGCCCTCAACGTCCGGACCGGTGAGTTCAAGACCAAGGACGAGTACCACCGGGACGTCTTCGGCCTGTGGAAGCCCGCGGGCGACTGGGAGCTCTTCCGCGGCTGGTGCGGCAACGTCCAGGCCTCCACCTGGTCCATCAAGGGCGAGCCCGTGCGCACGTCCCCGTGGATCGGCAACCGGGGCTCGAAGGACGACAAGGAGACCTTCGTCAGCAGCTACGGCACCAAGACGTTCGCGAAGAAGAGCGTCGGCGCCGAGATCGGCTTCTCCCTCGCCAAGAGCATCTTCTCGGGCAGCGCGGGCGGCAGCTTCACCTACGAGTGGGGCTGGGAGAAGGAGTCCCGGTTCGAGCGCCGCAGCGAGAAGACCATCCCGCCGTGCACCCAGGTCGCCGTGACGTGGACGCCGTACCAGCGCGTGGTGCGCGTGAACCCGGTCTTCTACGTCGAGGACTACCAGTGGAACAAGGGCGACGGTGACGTCACCACCCACACCTGGCGCGGCCGGGACGCCAGTTGGAAGACGATCTACTCGTACGGCTACTACATCGACGGGACCTCCGACAAGCTCCTCCCCAACGGCCAGCCCGACGGCCGTGAGGACAAGATCGAGCAGAAGCTGGACCCGAGGACCTGCAGCAGCTGATCTCCGCTTTCCTCCACGCGCCTCCGCCCAGCACCGGGCGGGGGCGCGTCACCCTTTCCGGCCTTCCGGGCTCGAAAGTTTCGGGCCCGAGGCGCGGCAACCTCCGCCGCCCCCGCGGCAACCACTCCGTGGCTCTTCCCCCCACAGCATCCGGACAGATCGGAAGAACACGTGAGTGAGACACGCAGCAAGGCCCGCCACCGCAGGCGGAGAGGTGCCCTGGTCCTCGGTGTCCCGCTGGCCCTGACCGCCGCCGGTGTGATGGCGTACGGCAACGACCTCGGAGTGTTCGGAGCCGACGCCCAGCGGACGGCCGCCGCCGCGACCACGGCCTCCCCCGCCTGGGCCGCCGACGTCGCCGACGGCTTCGCCTCCGTCAACGCCCTCGGGCAGAACGGGACCTACGGCGGGCGGGGCGGACAGACCGTCACCGTGAAGACCCTCGCCGACCTGGAGAAGTACGCCACGGCCACCGAGCCGTACGTCATCGTCGTCGCCGCGACCATCAACATGAACCCCGTCGGGAAGGAGATCAAGGTCCAGTCCGACAAGACCATCGTGGGTCAGGGGACCTCGGGGCAGATCGTCGGCGGCGGGTTCTTCCTCGGTCAGGGTGTGCACAACGTCATCATCCGCAACCTGACGATCCGTGACTCGTACCAGGGCACCTGGAACGACAAGGACCACGACTTCGACGCCATCCAGATGGACGGTGCCCACCACGTGTGGATCGACCACAACGACCTGCGGCACATGGCCGACGGGCTCATCGACAGCCGCAAGGACACCACCTACGTGACGGTGTCCTGGAACAAGCTGAGCAACAACAACAAGACCTTCGGCATCGGCTGGACCGACAACGTCACCGCCGACCTCACGATCCACCACAACTGGTTCAGCGACACCGAGCAGCGCAACCCCTCCACCGACAACGTCGCCCACGCGCACCTCTACAACAACTACCTGGAGGACGTCGCGGGGACCAGCGTCAACTCCTCCTACGGCAACTACTCGCGCGGCAGGACGAAGATGGTCCTGGAGAACAGTTACTTCCAGGGGATGAAGAACCCCGTCCAGAAGGACAGCACGGCCAGCATCGTCCAGCGCGGGAACGTCTTCTCCGGGACCAGCGGACGCAACGAGAGCGGCGGTACGGCCTTCGACCCGAAGTCGTACTACGGCTACACGCTCGACAAGGCGGCCGACATCCCGGCGCTGCTGAAGTCCGGTACGGGACCCAGGACTTCGATCGGTACGGCGAGCACGAAGGCCGCGGCCGCCACCACCCTCACCGTCGCCAAGGACGGCAGCGGCCAGTACACCAGCGTGCAGAAGGCCGTCGACGCCGTCCCCGCGAACAACGGCTCGCGCGTGGTCATCCAGGTCAAGCCCGGCACGTACCGCGAGACCGTCAAGGTGCCGTCCAACAAGCCGCACGTCACCTTCCAGGGCACCGGCGCCAGCCGCAAGGACACGGTCATCGTCTTCAACAACGCGGCGGGTACGCCGAAGCCGGGCGGGGGCACGTACGGCACCGGCGGCAGCGCGACCGTCGCCGTCGAGGCCGACGACTTCCAGGCCCGCAACCTGACCATCACCAACGACTTCGACGAGGGCGCGAACCAGAACCTCAGCGGGCACCAGGCCGTCGCCCTGCGCACCGCCGCCGACAAGGTCTTCCTCGACGGGGTCATCGTCAACGGCGACCAGGACACGCTGCTGCTCGACACCGCCGCCAAGGACAAGCTCGGCCGGGTCTACGTCACCAACTCCTACGTCACGGGCAACGTCGACTTCATCTTCGGCCGCGCCACCGCCGTGATCGACAGGTCCGTGATCACCCTGAAGAAGCGGTGGGACGGCACCTCGGCCGGCTACGTCACCGCGCCGAGCACCGCCGCGAACCGCAAGGGCATCCTCATCAACCGCACGACCGTCAACGGTGACGTGTCCGCGGGGAGCTTCTTCCTGGGCCGTAACTGGCACGCGGGCGGCGACGCCTCCCTCGACCCGCAGACCACCGTCCGCGACAGCACGCTGAGCGCCGCGATCAAGTCCACCCCGTGGTCCGACATGGGCGGCTTCTCGTGGAAGGACGACCGGTTCGCCGAGTACAAGAACACGGGCCCTGGCTCGGGTTCGGCGAGCAGCAACCGCCCGCAGCTCAGCGACTCCCAGGCGGCGGGCCAGGAGGTCGCGGACTGGCTGGGCGACTGGACGCCGACGGCCGGCTGAGCACATCGGGAAGGCCGAGGAAGCCGAGGGAACCCGAGCAGGCCGAGAAGCCTGACAGCTCACCTCCACCGGCTTCCAAGATCAAGCACAGCCTCCCGCTCCACGTTGGTCCGATGGCGACGCTGAGGACGCTGACGACGCGGAAGATCCTGCTGGCCGACGACGACGAGGCCTTGCGCGAAGGGGTCGGGAGGCTGCTCAGGTTCGAGGGCTACGAGACCGTACTCGCCGGAGACGGTCGCGCGGCCCTCGACCTGGTGGGCGTCCCGGACGGCGGCCCCGACCTGGTGCTGATGGACGTGACCATGCCGGGCCTGGACGGGCTGGCCGCGACCCGGCGGATCCGGGCCTCCGGGTCCACCGTGCCG
Organism: Streptomyces sp. NPDC046862; assembly: GCF_040704615.1. Classification (NCBI taxonomy): domain Bacteria; kingdom Bacillati; phylum Actinomycetota; class Actinomycetes; order Kitasatosporales; family Streptomycetaceae; genus Streptomyces; species Streptomyces sp. NPDC046862. The sequence continues at coordinate 154,456 of NZ_JBEYXP010000014.1, forward strand.
ATCATGATGCTCACGGGGCGGGACGCGGTCGGCGACCGTATCGTCGCGCTCGACAACGGCGCCGACGACTACCTCATGAAACCCTTCGCCACCGAGGAACTCCTCGCCCGGGTCAGGGCGTTACTGCGCCGCAGCCTGCCCCCGCCGCCCCTGCCGGACCCCTCCCCCGCCGACCACCTCTCCTTCGGCGGCGTCCGGATGGACCTGCGCACCCGCTCGGTCACCCGCTCCGACCTCCTCCTCGACCTCACCAGGACCGAGTACGCGCTGCTGGAGTACCTGCTGCGCCACCCGGGCGTCGTCCTGAGCCGGGCGCGCATCCTCCGGGACGTCTGGGGCTTCGACTTCGCGCCGGTGTCCAACACGCTGGACGTGTACGTGATGTACCTGCGGCGCAAGCTGGAGCAGGGCGGCAGGTCCCGGATCGTCCACACGGTGAGGGGCGTGGGCTACGCGCTGCGCGACGCGTAGCCCTCCGGGGGTACGGCCGGGCCCCTGAGAAGCGCGCACTCCCCGCGCCCGACCGGAGGGACCCGACCGGCCCTTACCGGCCGATCGCCAGCCCCGACCCACTGAGCGAAACCCGGATCCCGTCCTTCTCCACCCGCACGTCCCGCAACCGCGCCTGACCCTCCGTCGGTTTCGGCAGGCTGAAGCCGAGGGAGAGACGGTCGGCGAGGACCGGGCGGGTGAGGCCGGTGAGCGCGTCGAGGAGGGCGGGGTCGACGCCGACGAGACGCTGCAGCAGCTTGGGGTTGTCGGCGGCGACATCGATGAGGTTCAGGTTCATGGCCTGGCGGGCGAAACGGTTCGTGCCGGTCAGTTCGGCCAGCCGTGAGTCGTCCTGGAGCGCCGCCCGCACCGCCGACCGAGGAACGCCGAGACGGTCCACGATGGTCGGCACCGCCAGCAGTTCCCTCGCCCTGCCGGTCTCCTTGGCGAGCAGGGCGGCCCCCTTCGGGGTGAGGTGGAGCCCGTCGGACGGCCCGGCGCCCGGCCGGTACATCGCCAGGTCCCCGATGTCGACGCGCATCCCGTCGATGTCGGTCGCGATGCCGCGCTCGCCGTCGCGGCGGATATGGGCGTCCGCGCGGACCCTGAGGTCGTGTCCGGCCACGGGGAGCGTGCCGCGCGCCCGCACCTCGTCGCCGCCGTGCCCGGTGAACGTCACCTGGGAGGCGCCCAGTTCACGGTTCAGGTCCTCGAAGGAGAGCAGTACCTCGCCGTCCAGCTCGGGGATGGAGGCACCCCGGACGGAGGTCAGACCGTCGGTGTCGAGCATGACGTTCTTCGCGGTCGCCGAGACCTTCGCCAGCGACACCCGGTCGGCCGCCACGTCCGGCACGGTCACGGACACCGACTCCAGCCGCCTGTCGGCGAGTTGGGTGAGGAAGGGGAAGCCTTCGATGCCGACCTCGGGGGCCGCGCTCAGGTTCAGCTGCTTCTTGAGTGTCTCCCCGGCCTTGTGTTCGGCGTACAGCACCGCCCAGCGGTCGCCGAGGGCGAGGAAGGCGGTGAGCCCGACGACGAGGACGACCGCCTTCAGGGCGAGGGGCAGCCCGGCAAAACGTTTCCTCCGGCGGCGGCCGTCGCGACGGTGGTTGGGCGGACTCCAGTCCTCCTCGGCCTCGCCGTCGGATTCACGCTCGGCCTCGGCGGGTCCGGCCTCGGCGGTCCCGCCCCTGGCGGGCTCGTCCTCCTGGAGGAACTCCTCAAGCGGTCCGTCGTCCAGTGCGCCCAGCTCGTCGTAGGGGTTCGGCCGTGAATGCGTCGGTATGTCATGGGGGGTACGCATCACCTCATCCCACCACGCGGACCGACCACCCCCGCAAGTTGGTTCGGGGATAAGGGAGATAGCTCACGCGGACGGCCCCGCGCCCCACGAGGGGGTGCGGGGCCGTCCGGCACCGTCGGCGGTCAGCTCACGACCGTGATCAGCTCACGATCGTGATCCGGTTCGCCGCCGGAGGAGCGATCGGCGCGGTGGCCGACGAGTTGGCCAGCAGGTACTTCTCCAGCGCGGCGAGGTCGTCCGCGCCCACGACGTCGTTCGCTCCCTGCCCCAGCGTCGGGAAGCCGTCGCCGCCACCGGCGAGGAAGCTGTTCGTCGCGACGCGGTAGGTGGCGGCCGGGTCGATGGTGGCGCCGTTCAGCCTGATGGAGTCGGTGACCACACGGTCCGCACCGGACTTCGTCAGGTCCAGCGTGTAGGTCAGCCCGGACGAGATCTGGAGAACCTTCGGCGCGGCGGCGTTGGCCCCGCTCACCTGCTCCTTGAGCACCTGGACGAGCTGGGCGCCCGTGAAGTCCTGGAGGTTGACCGTGTTGGCGAACGGCTGGACCGCGAAGCCCTCGGCGTACGTCACCACACCGTCGCCCTCGGCGCCCTTGGCCGCGTACGTGAGCGGGGCGCGGATGCCACCCGGGTTCATCAGCGCCAGGTCGGTCTCCGGGTCGAGTTCCTTGCCGTACGCGAGCTGCGCGTCGGCGATGAGGTCACCGAGTGGGGACTCGTTGCCCGTGTTGCCGATGTCGCCCGAGAGGTAGCCGATGGCACGGTTGCCGATCGGGGCGGCGAGGGTGTTCCACTTGCTGATCAGCGCGGTCATGTCGGGGGCCTTCGGCACGTCCCGGGTGACCACGTGGTTCGCGGACTCGACGGCCGTACGGGCGATGTCACCGGTCCAGCGGTCGTACGTCAGCGTGGTGTCGGTGTAGAGACGGCCGAAGGACGCGGCCGACGTGACCATGCGCGGCTTGCCCGACGGGTCGTTGATCGTGCAGGCGTACGCGGCGTGCGTGTGGCCGGTGACCAGGGCGTCGACCTTCGGCGTGACGTTCTTGGCGATGTCGACGATCGGGCCGGAGATGCCGTCGCCGGCGCCGGGCGAGTCGCAGTCGTAGTTGTACGACGTCGAGGCGGGGAACCCGCCCTCGTGGATGAGCGCGACGACCGACTTCACGCCCTGGCGCTCCAGCACCTTGGCGTACTTGTTGATCGTCTCGACCTCGTCCTTGAACTTCAGTCCCTTGACGCCCTCGGCGGAGACGATGTCCGGCGTGCCCTCGAGGGTCACACCGATGAAGCCGACCTTGACGCCGTTCTTCTTCCACACCCAGTACGGCTTGAGGATCGGCTTGCCGGACTTCTCGTCGAGCACGTTGGCCGCGAGGTAGGGGAAGTCGGCGCCCTGGAACTTCTGGCCCCCGTAGCACCCCTCGGTGGGGTGGCACCCGCCGTTCTGCAGCCGGGCCAGTTCCTTGGCGCCCTCGTCGAACTCGTGGTTGCCGACGCTCGTCACGTCGAGGTCCAGCTTGTTCAGCGCCTCGATGGTGGGCTCGTCGTGGAAGAGACCGGAGATCAGCGGGGAGGCGCCGACCATGTCCCCACCGGCCGCGGTGACGGAGTACTTGTGACCCTCTCGCGCCTTGCGCAGATGGGTCGCCAGGTACTCGACACCACCGGCGTCGATGGTCTTGGTCGTCCCGTCCGCCTGCACCTCGGTCACCCGGCCGGAAGACCCCGCGGGCGGCTCCAGGTTCCCGTGCAGGTCGTTGAACGACAGCAGCTGCACATCCTGGTAGCGGCTCGGCTTCTGGTGCCCGGGCTTGTACGTCGTCGCCTCACCGGCCGAGGCCGGGAGCGCGGCGGCGAGAGCCCCGACAGTGGCGAGCCCGGCGGCCAGGGCCGTGATCCGGAACGTACGGCGTCTGCGGCGTTGCGCCTGGGGTGTGGCTGACATGTGCCCCCCTGAGGGTCAAAGGACAGTAAGAAACAGGCCCCGTCGGCCCGAAGCGTAGGGTCAACGCGCGTAGCGCGACAGGGGGTTCAGGGTTACGACCTGGTTGCCGTCGAGGACGATTCGCCATGAACAGGGCAAGAGGCCCGCGCTCCCGAAGGGGCGCGGGGCTGCATCAACGTGCGGCTCCGCCGCGTGGGCGCGACAAGCCACGACGAACCCGCACCCTCGACACCACCCCCACCACCCCCTCCCGACCGAGCCCCCACTCCACCCAGCGGAGCTAACCTCGTACACATGACCAGCCACGACCCCGCCCCCACCGGCGGACCCCGAAGCATCGAGAGCCTCTCCTCGCTGACCACCGGCCAGGTGGACGCCGTGCTCACCCTGCTCGCGGAGGCCGCCCGGGCCGACGGGCAGCAGGCGGTGTCCGAACAGGGTCGCCTCCAACTGCGCGGCGGCGAACGCGCGGGCGTCCGGCACCTGCTGCTCACCGTCGGAGACACCTCCGTCGCAGACACCTCCGTCACAGACACCTCCGCCGCCGACACCCTCGTCGGATACGCCCAACTGGAGGACACCGACCCGGTGGAGGCCCCGGCCGCCGAACTGGTCGTCCACCCCGCCCACCGCGGCCACGGACACGGCCGCGCCCTCGGCACCGCGCTGCTCGCCGAGTCCGGCAAGCGCCTCAGGGTGTGGGCGCACGGCGGCCACTCCGCCGCCCGGCACCTCTCGCAGGTCCTCGGCCTCACCCTGTTCCGCGAACTGCGCCAGATGCGCCGCTCGTTGGCCGACCTCGACCAGCCCGAGCCGGCGCTCCCCGAAGGCGTCACCGTCCGCACCTTCGTACCCGGCAAGGACGACGCCGCATGGCTCGCGGTGAACGCCCAGGCGTTCGCACACCACCCCGAGCAGGGCTCCCTGACCCAGCGCGACCTCGACGACCGCAAGGCGGAAGCCTGGTTCGACCCCGCCGGCTTCTTCCTGGCCGAGCGCGGCGGCGAACTGATCGGCTTCCACTGGACGAAGGTCCACGCGGCGGAGGGCCTCGGCGAGGTGTACGTCCTCGGGGTGCGCCCCGGTGCCCAGGGCGGCGGCCTCGGCAAGGCCCTCACCGGCATCGGCCTGCGCCACCTGGCCGCCCAGGGCCTGCCGACGGCCATGCTGTACGTCGACGCCGACAACAAGGCAGCGGTGAGTGTGTACGAACGGCTCGGCTTCACCACCCACGAGACGGACCTGATGTACCGCACGGAGACCTGACGGACGTCCGGCCGGAGACCTGACGGACGTCCGGCCGAGGACGCTCTCCAAAAGACCCCAAGGGGCGGCGACTTGACGCCGCCCCTTCTTTGCACCACCCTTTCACTACTCAATTAGTGAAAGGGTGGTTGTCCGAGTGGTCGAGTACCGCATCGACCGGCGCAGCGGTGTCGCCACCTACGTCCAGATCGTCCAGCAGACCAAACAGGCCCTGCGCCTCGGCCTGTTGGAACCCGGCGACCGGCTCCCCACGGCCCGCGAGGTCGTGGAGGCCACCGCGATCAACCCGAACACGGTCCTGAAGGCCTACCGCGAGCTGGAGCGCGAGGGCCTGGTCGAGGCACGCCGCGGCCTCGGCACGTTCGTACGGAAGTCACTGGGCGCCACGCCCGTCGACTCCCCTCTGCGGGCGGAGCTGGACGCGTGGGCGGGCCGGGCCCACGAGGCCGGACTCGAGCGGGAGGACGTGGCGGCGCTCTTCACCTCCGTACTCGACGAGCACTTCACCCATGACCACGGCAAGGGGGACGAGGAATGACCGGCACCGCCATGGAGGCGGCCGCCCTGGGCAGGAGATTCGGGCGGAACGGGGAGTGGGCGTTGCGCGACTGCACGTTCCGGCTGCCCGCGGGGAGCGTGTGCGCGATCGTCGGCCCCAACGGAGCGGGCAAGTCGACCCTGCTCGCCATCGCGGCCGGCCTGCTCAGGCCCACCGAGGGCACGCTGACGGTGCTCGGCACGACACCGGCCGAGGCGCGCGAGCGCTTCGCGTACGTCGCCCAGGACAAGCCCCTGTACCCCCAGCTCAGCATCGCCGAGACCCTGCGCCTGGGCGAGGAGCTCAACCCCGGACGCTGGGACCAGGCCGTCGCCGAGCGGATCGTGGCGGACGGCGACCTCGACCCGCACACCCGGGTCCGCACCCTCTCCGGCGGCCAGCGCACGCGCGTCGCCCTCGCCCTCGCGCTCGGCAAGCGGCCCGAACTGCTGCTCCTGGACGAGCCGATGGCCGACCTCGACCCGCTCGCCCGGCACCAGCTGATGGGCGCGCTGATGGCCGAGGCCGCCGAGCACGGCACGACGGTCGTGATGTCCTCGCACGTCATCGCCGAGCTGGAGGACGCCTGCGACCACCTGCTCCTCATCGGCGGCGGCCACGTCCGCCTCGCGGGCCCGCTGGACGACCTCCTCGCCGCGCACGTCCTGGTCACCGGCCAGGACGGCGACCTCGACCCGCACACCGTCGTCGAGTCCCGTACGACGGGACGTCAGCTCACCGCCCTGATACGGCCGGACGGGCCGCTCGACGACGAGTGGCGGACCACCGAGCCGACCCTGGAGGAGCTCGTCCTCGCCCACCTGCGTTCGCCCGAGGCCCCGGTGCTCACGCTCACCGGCGACGACGAGGACGACGACTGGGGATGGCCCCAGGAGGCCGCCGTATGACCGCCGTGACCACCTCGCCCGCCGAGGCACCCACCCTGCGCCGCTCCCTCAGGCCACGCGGCCTCGTCTGGACGATGCTGTGCCTGCACCGCGCGGCGCTGCTGTTCTGGACGCTGCTGGTCGCCGTGGCGGCCGGGGCGCTGCTGTGGGCGTGGGGCCCGGGGACGAGCGGGGTCTGGACCGAGTACCGGACGATGCGCTGCGCGTTCCCGGGTCAGAACACGAGCTGCGACTACAGGGGCGACGCCTACCTCGCCTTCGACCTGGCCACGTCCCTCGGGGGCCTGATCATCACGGTCGTGCCGTTCCTCGTCGCCGTCTGGGCGGGAGGTGCGCTGATCGCCCGGGAACTGGAGACTGGCACGGCGGAACTCGCCTGGACCCAGTCGGTCTCCCCGGCCCGCTGGCTGGTGGCCAAGCTCGCCGTCCCGGCCGTCCTGATCGCCTCCGGCACCGTCCTGCTCACGCTGCTGCACCGGCTGATGTGGCCGTCGGACAGGGAGCTGCTGCGGTGGCTCGGCTGGCACTGGTACGACGAGGTGGCCTTCCGGGGCAACGGCCCCGTGGCCGTCGCCCACGCCCTGCTGGGTCTCGCGGTCGGCGTGCTCGTCGGCCTGATCGTCCGCCGCTCCCTGCCCGCGCTCGGCATCAGCCTGGTCAGCCTGCTGGCCCTCCACTTCGTGCTCGCCATGGCGCGCCCGTATCTGTGGCCGTCGGTCACGCTGACCAACAAGGAGGAGTTCTCGGTCTTCAGCGGCATGCCCGTCTCCGCGGGAGGCATCACCTCCACCGGCGCCCACGTTCCCAACCCCTGCGCCGGCGAGGGCCCCGGCTGTCTCCCGCAGCACCGCATCGTCGGCTTCTACGTCGACTACCACCCCTCGTCCCACTTCTGGCCCCTCCAGATCATGGAGACCGGCGTCGTCCTCGCCCTCGCCGCCCTCGCGGTCCTGGCCTCCTTCCGGCTGCTGAACCGCCACACGGGAGACGCCGCATGATCGCGCTGACCGCCGCCCCGGCCGCCGACCGTCCTTCCTCCCGGGCACCGCGGGGTCCCAGGGGGCTGCTCTGGACCGTCCTGCGGCTGCACCGGACGGCCCTGATCCTCTGGGCTCTCGCGTCGGCCGCCATCGCCGGGTACCTGATCCGGCTGCACGCCCTCGGGGACGAGGCCCGCGCCGGCATGAGCGTCTGCGGCTCGCCGGGCACCGGGCTCCCCCTCTGCTCGACGGTCAACGCGATCACCGCCGACATGACCTACACCGGCGGGATGTCCCTGATGGCCACCGCGGTGACGTATCTGGTGTTCCCCGTGGCCGCCTGGGCCGGCGCCTCGCTGATCGGCCGGGAGCTGGAGACGGGCACGGCGGAACTCGCCTGGACCCAGTCGGTCACCCCGACCCGCTGGCTGGCCGCCAAGCTCGCCGTCCCGGCGGTCCTGATCGCCTCCGGCACCGGTGTGCTCGTCCTGCTGCACGACTGGGCCAGGCTGGACGGCGACCCGAACCTGACCGGCGACTGGTACTACCCGGACGTCTTCCTCGCCACCGGCCCGGCGGCCGTCGCGTACGCCCTCGCGGGCCTCGCCCTCGGCGCACTCGCCGGAATGCTGACCCGCCGGGCCCTGCCCGCGGCGGGGCTGGGCTTCTCCGCCTCCCTGGTGCTGTACCTCGTGCTGGACCACTACCGCGAGGACCTCCGGCCCGTGGTCACACGGATGAACCCCGTCACACCCGAGCTGCCGAGGAGCGCCTGGCAGACGGACAGCGAGTTGGGCAGCCTGACCACCACGTTCCACCCCCAGTCCCACCGCTGGCCCCTGCACCTGATGGAGACCGGCATCGTCCTGGCCGTCGCCGTCACGGCCACCGTCGCCGCGTTCGCCCTCCTCCGCGACCGCACGGCCTGACCAGCCGTACGGCCGGCCGTACGATCCGGCGGCTCCCAGTACCGGTACGCCCCTCCACGGGGGGAGGGGCGTACCAAGGGGCGCACCAAGGGGCGTACCAAGGGGGCGGCGCACCAAGGGGGCGGCGCACCAACGGGCGTACCCCCGGGAGCCTCTCCCCGCTATCCCGGACGTCATGTCTCCGTAACCGGCGATTCAGACGGCCTTGCAACGCTCGATCAATGAACCCCGCCGTGCCCGAGCCCTCGCCACCCCCGCAGAACGGGGAGAGCGCGGGGAGCGGCCGCCCCGTCGCCGCGCTCCCGCCCGCCGCTTCCGACGCGCCCGTTTTCCTGGCGGCGCGGAACAATGGGTTTATGAGCCAGCAGAACGCCGAGGCAGAGGTCCAGCACGCGCAGCCCTCCGTGGGCTCCCTAGCCGCGCACCGCCCGCACACCATCGCCGCCGTGGTCTCCGACCTGGAACCCGACATCGACGCCGACCTCGACGCCTACGAGGAGTCGCTGGACGGCGAGCAGCTGCCCCACGGCCGCTTCCTCGACCGGGAGCGCAGCTGGCTCGCGTTCAACGAACGTGTCCTCGAACTCGCCGAGGACCCCAGTACGCCCCTCCTCGAACGGGCGAACTTCCTCGCGATCTTCGCGAGCAACCTGGACGAGTTCTTCATGGTCCGGGTGGCCGGCCTGAAGCGCCGTATCGCCACGGGCGTGGCCACCCGCTCCGCCTCCGGCCTCCAGCCTCGCGAGGTGCTGGAGATGATCTGGGCCCGCTCGCGCGAGCTCATGGCACGGCACGCCGCCTGCTACCAGGAGGACGTGGCCCCCGCGCTGGCCGAGGACGGCATCCACCTGGTCCGCTGGAGCGAGCTGACCGGCGCGGAGCAGTCCCGCTTCTTCACCCTCTTCAAGAACCAGATCTTCCCGGTCCTGACCCCTCTGGCCGTCGACCCGGCGCACCCCTTCCCGTACATCTCGGGCCTCTCGCTCAACCTCGCGGTCGTCGTGCGCAACCCGGTCTCCGGCCACCGGCACTTCGCCCGGGTCAAGGTCCCGCCGCTGCTGTCCCGCTTCATGGAGGCGTCGCCGAACCGGTACGTCCCCATCGAGGACGTCATCGCCGCCCACCTGGAGATGCTGTTCCCGGGCATGGAGGTGCTGGAGCACCACACCTTCCGCCTCACCCGGAACGAGGACCTGGAGGTCGAGGAGGACGACGCCGAGAACCTTCTCCAGGCCCTGGAGAAGGAGCTCATGCGGCGCCGCTTCGGGCCGCCGGTGCGCCTGGAGGTCGAGGAGTCCATCGACCAGTACGTCCTCAACCTGCTGATCCGCGAGCTGAAGATCTCCGAGGCCGAGGTGTACCCGCTGCCGGGTCCCCTGGACCTCACGGGCCTCTTCGGCATCGCCAAGCTCGACCGCCCCGAGCTGAAGTACCGGAAGTTCATCGCGGGCGTCCACCGGGACCTCGCCGAGGTCGAGTCGGCGTCCGCGCCCGACATCTTCGCGTCCCTGCGCGAGCGGGACGTGCTGCTGCACCACCCGTACGACTCGTTCTCCACCTCCGTCCAGGCCTTCCTGGAGCAGGCGGCGAACGACCCGGACGTCCTCGCGATCAAGCAGACCCTGTACCGGACCTCCGGCGACTCCCCGATCGTCGACGCGCTGATCGACGCCGCCGAGGCCGGCAAGCAGGTCCTCGTCCTCGTCGAGATCAAGGCCCGCTTCGACGAGCAGGCCAACATCAAGTGGGCCCGCAAGCTGGAGGAGTCCGGCTGCCACGTGGTCTACGGCCTCGTCGGCCTGAAGACCCACTGCAAGCTGTCCCTGGTGGTCCGCCAGGAGGGCGACACCCTCGTCCGCTACTCCCACGTCGGCACCGGCAACTACCACCCCAAGACGGCCCGCCTGTACGAGGACCTGGGTCTGCTGACGGCCGACCCGCAGGTCGGCGCGGACCTCTCGGACCTGTTCAACCGGCTGTCCGGCTACTCCCGCCGCGAGACCTACCGCCGTCTCCTGGTCGCTCCCAAGTCCCTGCGCGACGGCCTGGTCTCCCGGATCCACAAGGAGATCCAGCACCACCGCTCGGGCCGGCCGGCGTACGTCCGTATCAAGGTCAACTCGATGGTGGACGAGGCCCTCATCGACGCCCTGTACCGCGCCTCGCAGGAGGGCGTGCCGGTGGACGTGTGGGTGCGTGGGATCTGCGCCGTCCGGCCGGGCGTACCGGGGCTGTCCGAGAACATACGGGTACGGTCCGTGCTCGGCCGCTTCCTGGAGCACTCCCGGGTCTTCGCCTTCGGCAACGGCGGCGAGCCCGAGGTGTGGATCGGCAGCGCCGACATGATGCACCGCAACCTCGACCGCCGTATAGAGGCGCTGGTGCGCGTCAAGGACCCGGCCCACCGGGCGTCCCTCAATCGCTTCCTGGAGACCGGCATGTCCGATGCCACGTCCTCCTGGCACCTCGGTCCGGACGGCGAGTGGACCCGGCACGCGACGGACGGCGAGGGCCAGCCCCTGCGCAACGTCCAGGAGATGCTCATAGACGCCCGGAGGCGCCGGCGTGGCAACGCAACACCTTGACCCCACGGACCCCATGGCCGGGCCCGTCACGGCGGACGCCCTGGCGGCCTATCTGCGGGCCCAGGCCACGGAGTTCCTCCGTGCGCTGCGGGCCCAGCGGGACACCGGCGACGGAGGGCCCCCCGCCCGGGGGAAGTCACGGGTGGGGGAGAACGGTTCCGAGGAGTCCGCCGACGCGGCGCTCGCCCTGCGCCGCTCGGCCCGCCGCATCAGCGGCACGCTGCACACCTACCGCCCCCTGCTCGACACCGACTGGTCCGAGGGCATGCGCCCCGAACTGGCCTGGCTGTCCGGCACACTGGCCCGCGAGCACGCGTACGCGGCCCGTCTGGACCGCCTGGTGACGGCCCTGAACCGGCTGTCGGGCGCCTCCCCCTTCCCCGGGCGGTCACCGGGAGCCGCGGCCTCCGCGGGGGACGCCACGAAGGGCAACCTGACGGTCGGCGCGGCCAAGGCGGGCGCCCTGCTGGAGCGCCAGCTCACCCTGGCCCGGACCCGCGCCCACTCCGCCGCCCTCCAGGCCCTCGGCTCCTCCCGCTTCCACGCGGTCGCCGACAGCGTGGCCGTGCTCGCCAGCGAGGTGCCGCTGACCCCGGCGGCGGACAAGGCGGACCTGCGCCCGCTCGCGAGGGCCGCGTACGAGCGGCTGTGCGACGCCGTCTCCGGCCTGCCTCTGGTCGCCGCGGGCCACCCGTACAACGCCGAGGCCCTGATCCACGGCCTCTCCCCCGACCCCGCGCCCCACCCGCAGGACGCCCCCTGGCACCAGGTCCGCCTGCTGCTGCGCCTGCACCGCTACGCCCACGAGGTGCTGCTCGGCAAGGACGCCCCCGTCGACGTACGCCTCCTCGCGGCCGGGCAGGCCCTCAACCGGCACCGGGACGCGTCCGAGGCGGCCGCCGCGGCGGCGTCGGCGGCCCGCACCCCGCGCATCGCGCCCGCGACCGCGTACGCCCTCGGGGTCCTGCACGCCGACCAGCGGCACGAGGTGGAGGCGTCCCGGTTCGTGTTCCAGCAGTCCTGGCAGAAGGAAGCGGTGAGCACCCGTTGAGTGACGACACTGTTTACGCGGCCGGCTGTGTCCTGTGGCGCCGCTCCTCCTCAGGCAGCGTCGAAATGGCCTTGGTCTTCAGGCCCAGGTGGTCTGACTGGTCCTGGCCCAAAGGGAAGCTCAAGAAGCAGGAGGCGGCTCGCGCGGCCGCCGTGCGCGAGGTGCTGGAAGAGACCGGCCACACCAGCCGACTTGGATCGGCGCTGCCGCCTTCCCTCTACGTCGACCACACGGGCCGAAGGAAGGAAGTCAAGTACTGGGCCGCAGAGTCGACCGGTGGAGCCTTCACTCCCAACGACGAAGTGAGCGAGCTGGTCTGGCTACCCCCGGACGAGGCTCGCGAACGCCTGACCTATGAGCGGGACAGGGAGCTGATCCCTCCGGCACTCGCGGCCATCGGCTCTGACCAGCACAGGGGCCCTGCTCATACTGACGAGGGCGACGGAAGCTGAGCTTCGCGGACAAGCGGACCGGCCCTGAGCTGTGGGTGGTGAGTCTGGCCGACCGCAAGCCGAACATCGGGAGCGAGGAACCGGTGCTCTCAGCTGACGGCCCTTGTCAGGACGTACATGCCACCCTGCGAGTGCTGGTCACAAGTTGCCCTCCAGCGGCGCGTGACAGGCTCATGCCCTGTGATCGATGATTTCGCGAAGGAGTACCTGCACAGCGATCTGTGCAGGATGCGCGAGGCGCTACTCTGAAAACTCGACGGGCTCTGCGAGTACGACATCCGCCGGCCTCTGACCTTGACGGGTACAAACCTCCTCGGGCTGGTCAAGCACCTGGTGATTTGGGAGTCCAGGCACTTCGGCGAGGTCTTCGACCGCCCGTTTCCCGAACTTCTGCCCCGGTGGGACGACGCGGGGGGCGCGGCGCCGACATGTGGGCAACCGAAGACGAGACGCGCGAGGAGATCACCAACCGCTACCGTCACGTCTGGGACGGAACTTAGTGGGTGGGAACCGGCTCGGACGACGACTGCCACTCCCGCCTGAGCAGCCCGTAGACCCACGAGTCGGAGACGTCGCCGTTGACGACGCAGTCTTCCCGCAACCTCCCCTCACGCACGAAGCCGAGCTTCTCCAGCACGCGGGCAGAAGCCACATTGCGCGTATCGGCCTCGGCTTGGACGCGATTCAGGTCCAGCGTGTCGAACGCCCACCCCAGCAGAGCGCGCGCGGCCTCGGTCGCGTAGCCCTGGCCCCACGCTGCATCGTCGTAGCAGTAGCCGAGCGACGCGCTGCGGAAGTCCGGATTCCAACTGTTCAGGGTGCACCAGCCGATGAACGCGCCGTCGGAGACACGATCCACGGCCAACCGTGCCCCGGTGCCCTCCTGTGCCATCCGCCGGCAAGCCGTGATGAACTTCTCGGCGCGCGAGCGTTCGGTCCACGGTGACGAGTCCCAGTAACGCAGGATGTGGGCGTCGCTGTGCAGTGCGAAGAGGTCGTTCACATCCGCGTCTTCGAAGGCACGCAGTCGAAGACGCGCGGTGTGCAACGAGGGGGTGGGCAGCGACGCCCTCATGTTCCCTCCCTGGTCGGTGGCCGACCAATCAGACATCCGATGCGGGTCAGTCGCAACGGGTTTACTCGGCAGGCTGGCAGACGTGTCCGTTCATCGGCACGACCGAGCGCCCCCAGAGGGCGGCATCTGAGGTGATGCCCGGTTTGGCTTTCGGTTGGGCTGAGCAGCCTGGTTGCGGCCCGCCGGAGGGGCTGCGGCCGTGGCAGGGGTGAACAGCCCCTTCTCGGTCTCGGCCAGAGACCCTGCGACCGCAGCGCCTGCGGACGACCCTCGGACCAGGTCCGCCGTCACTGCTGCACCGACCGGACACTCACTTGTAAGTCCTTTGCGATCAACACGCTCTTATCACCGCGCTCGAACCGTTCAGCCGCCTGAAGCCGCACTGCTCGCGAGACTATTGCCGTTCGGCGGTCGGACCGCCGCCTTGCGGATACCGCACCCCGAGGTCATACAGCAGAGGACCAAGGACCTCAGCCCCTACGACATCGCGAGTTGAAGCTCAGTAACTGCTCTCCTTACGCCAATTGACCTTGAGTAGGTCGGGGTCGAACGGGGCCTTGTCGCTCACCCCCTCGGGCACCGGTAGGACAGTGACGGACACGAGCACCTGAGAGATGACCTCTTTCTTCTCTTCGAGGTTCATACCCTTCCACTTCTCCCCGCTCCAATCTCGAAGTAGGTTGCGCTTAACCTCCCTAACAAGGTGATCGCTCTCTTCTTCTTCAAGCGTCTCGATGCTCCTGTTGAGCCGCATCAGCAGATCGTAAACGTCTCCCCAGTCTCCCTTGCCTTCCGCTACAGAATCCTCGATCTTCATGCGCTGGTCTCGCAGCCTGGCTAGCTTCGCCGCTCCCCTGTATGGGGTTGTCTTGGGCTTGGTGCCCTTGAAGCGCTTGTCCAGATCAGCGAGAACAAGGCCTTCCAGATATGCGTCCACTGCTCCTACTCGACGACCGACGCCCTTACAGTTCGGATCGTTACACCGATAGTAATCGCCATACTTGGCGTTTTTTCCGGATGCAGCATTCCCTACCATCTTGGAATAGCACGGCTCGCCAGCCAAGTTCATGCGACCACAGCGGAGGGTTCCCGAGAATAGGTACTTCCCGACGCGGAAAACCTCCGCCGCTTCCGCTGCGACGGCGAGAGGCTTCTTCATGCCTCGATGAAGGGAGTGCGACTTCACCGCTGCCATGATCTGTTTCCAGGTCTCATAGCCAATGCCGTCACCGCCCTCTTCTTCAGGGCGAAGGTCCGCGTGTTCCCATGCACCGATCTTCGGCCTGCCCTCACTGTCCTTGACAAGTTCACCGTCAAGGACTCGGCCACCCCACCACGCCGGGTTAGTGATGATGGCCTTGACCGCCTGGTCGCTCCAGCGTCCTCCCCTGACAGACTTGATGGGCTTTCCCTCAAGGTCCTTCTGGCTGGCAACCCATCGTGTGATTGAGCCCCAAGAGCGACCCTCAGCTCGCATCTTGACCATAGTGATCACGCAGGGCCACTCAGCAGCGTTCTTCTTCTCGTTGTTGAGTCGGCCGGTTCGTTTGTCGCCTCCGAGCCAGCCGAATCGGCGCGGGCCACCAGGAACCCCGCCTTCCTCCGCGCGGTCCTTGGCGTTCCGTACCGCGCGCTTACAGATCTTCCGTACCTCTGCCTCACCAGTACCAGAGGTGACCAGGCCGGTGATGACCGTGTCGTCGTCAACAACGTTGATCTTCGTCGTACCTTCGACGAAAATGCCGGTGCCGTTCATAGCCAACGCATCTTGCAGGGCGACGAAGTCACGGGGCAGGCGGTACACGCGCTCTCGTTCGACGGCAATGCATCCCTTCAATGGAATGCCGGTCTCCTCTTCCTCACCATGCGTCAAGTCCCTCACCATCTGAAGGAACGCCGGCCGCACCACCTCACGCTTGGCAGCAGTGACGTTGTTGTCCTCGTAGCAGACGACGACGGCATAGCCGCACAGCTCCGCGTTGCGGGCGTTGTTCTTGTGCTGGCGGCCAACGCCGATGGCGTCACCGTTCAACCGGTCGGCTGAGATGCGGGCCATGGAGGCGATGGGCGTTCTCCCGCCCAGCCACTCCTCAACGGTGCCCCCCTTGTCGAGGTGGGCCTTCAGCTCAGGTGCGATGAAGGAGCGGGAGAACGTCTTGGACGGACGTGCCGGGTTCCTGGTGTCAATCATGTGACTCAGCGTATTGCACCGTATTTATCGATGTACTAAGTCTCGTTGTTCCCCAAGGGCAAGTTGAAGCAGGGCGAGGAGCCGCTGGCCGGGGCGCTGCGCGAGGTCGAGGAGGAGACCGGGTTCCGCTGCGAGCCGGGGGCGCGGTTGCCCACGGCCCACTATGTGGCGAACGGGCGGCCCAAGCAGGTGAGTTACTGGGCGGCCGAGTCGGGCGAGGGGCACTTCGTGCCGAACAACGAGGTGGACCGGGTGCGGTGGCTGTCGCCGGCCGCCGCTCGTGAGCGGTTGACCCAGTTGCGGGACCGGTACCTGGTGGACGAGTTGCTGGCGGTCCTGCGCCACGCGTAGGGACGTCGCACACGCGCAGGGACTTCGCGCGCGTCAAGGACTTCGCGCCGTACGCCGGCTAGTGAGCCGGTTCGGAGATGCGTGAGCAGTAGCGGCAGATCCGGTCAAGGATCTGGTCGGCGGTCTTGGTCCATTTGAACGGCCGGGCCTCGTTGTTCCAGATCTTGATCCAGTCTTCGAGTGCGGCCTTGAGGCTGTCCAGTGAACAGAACACTCCGCGCTCCAGGCAGCGCCGCTCCAACTCGGCGAACCACCGCTCGACCTGATTGATCCACGACGAGTACGTGGGGGTGAAATGCAGGCGGAAGCGGGGATGCGCAAGCAGCCACGTGTGCACCACCGGTGCCTTGTGGGCGGAGAGGTTGTCGCAGATCACGTGGACCGCCAGGCTGGGCTCGGTCTGGCGGTCGATCTCGTCGAGGAAATCCCGGAAGTCCACGGCCCGGTGCTGCGCGGACAGCTTCGTGATCACCTTGCCCGTCGCGGTGTTCAGGGCGGCGAACAGATCGACCGTGCCGTGCCGGACGTAGTCGAAGCTGCGCCGCTCGGGCACTCCGGGCAGCATCGGCAGCACCGGTGCGGTCCGTTCCAGAGCCTGGATCTGCGGCTTCTCGTCCACCGCGAACACCGCCGCGTTCGCCGGCGGGGCGAGGTAGAGGCCGACGACATCGCGGACCTTGTCGATCAGAAGCGGGTCCGGAGAGATCTTGAAGGTTTCGGCCCGCCATGGCTGCAGGCCGAAGGCGTGCCAGATCCGCAGCACGCTCGCTGGAGAGATGCCCACGACCCTGGCCAGCTCCCGCTTCGACCAGTGCGTCGCCCCCTGGGGGGTCTCCTCCAGCGTGCGCACCACCACCTCCTCCACCTGGGCGTCGGTGATGGTGCGCGGCACCCCCGGACGCGGCTCGTCGCTGAGCCCGTCCAGCCTGTTGTGCAGGAATCTCGCCCGCCACTTGGTCACCGTGCCCCGGTTGACGCCCATTCGCGCAGCCACCGCGGTGTTACTGCCGCCGTCCGCGCAGGCCAGCACGATCCGTGCCCGCAGGGCCAGGCCCTGCGCGGTCGTCCGGCGCCGGGCCCATCCCTGCAACGTCCGCCGCTCGGCATCGGATAACACCAGCGGCGCAAGTCTGCTGTCGCCCATCCCCACAGCAGACCGCAAACCACCAGCCCCGTCACCGCCCAAGCCGCAATGCGAAACGGAACACGACTCATGTGGCGATGACAGAACTCAAAACCGGCTCACTAGAGCGGCGCCGCCACGTGTCCCTCCGCGTCGGTCCTCGCCTGACTTCGTGCTCTGCGTGCCGGCCCGCGCCATCCGCAGGTGCACTTGGCCACACAGAAGCGGCCCTGGTCGACGGTGGTCGTGCGGTGTTCTGAGGACTGGGCGATCCCGTGCTGCTGCGCCACGATCGACAACGTTACCCAACGCAAGTGAACGAAAGGTAAGGCGCGTGACGGCAGCCGCCACCCGTCGTTAGCCCGAGGACAGAAGGGACCCGGGACGGACCGGCTGGGGGTTGGCGGGCGATGGTGGCGTGGCAGCACGGACGACGGGTCGCGACGGCTGTCGCGGCAGGGCTCATGATCTGCGGCAGTGGCTGCGCGGGCCACGGTCACTCCGAGGACGCGCGCGCGGCCGATCCCGTGGAGGAACTGCGCCGGGCCGTCGGCGCCCTGGTGAGCGCGGGCTCCTCCAAGGCGCTGACCTCGATGGAGATGGCGACGGGCGGCACCCGCGTCACGATCCGCGGGGAGGGTGTGTACGACTACGCAAGGCGGCTCGGCCGGCTTCAGGTGCGGTTGCCGCAGGACCCGGCCGGGACCAGCGAACACCGCCCGATCACCGAACTCCTCGCTCCGGGCGCCCTGTTCATGAAGAACCGCGGCGCGGGAGTGCCCGCCGACAAGTGGGTGCGCGTCGACACGGCCACGCTCTCCGACGGGAACCTGGTGACCGGCGGCGCGACCGATCCCTTCGCCGCTGCCGAGGTGCTGCGCGGGGCGCGTACGGCGACGTACGTCGGGGAGGCGACGGTGGCGGGCACCTCGGTGCGGCACTACCGGGGGACCGCCGACCTTGCGGTGGCCGCGCGGAGCGCCTCCGAGGGCAACCGGGCTCCGCTGCGCGCGGCGGCGAAAGGGTTCGCCACCGCCGAAGTCCCGTTCGACGCCTATGTCGACCACCAGGGCCGCATCCGGAAGATCCGCCACCGCTTCAGCTTCGTCAACGGGCAGCAGAAGGACACGGTCGCGGTCGCCTCGACGACCCTGCTGTACGGCTTCGGGGTGCCCGTGACCGTGACGCTGCCGGACTCGAAGGACATCTACGCGGGGAAACTCGCCGAGAACTGATGAGAACCCGCGAGAACCCGTGAGATCCCGTGAGAACTGAGCCGAAAACCGACTGGCGCGGCGGCGCGTCGGTACTCTCGACAACGGGACCCCGGGCCACACGGGCCGTACCGGGCGGGCGGCAGGAATAGCCCGTTGGTGCCATGCGCGGTGTGTAGGGCGCTCCCTACTCTAGGAAGTCGGTGACGGCAGAGAAGAGGTGATGCACGTGGCTCCGGCAGGCGGTACGACGGTTCAGGACCACGTGGCCCTCGCCGAGATCGAGCTGTGCGGCGAACTGATCATCGCGGCCTCGGCCGCCCGTGAGGAACGTCTCAGCCTGATGCGCATCGACGAGGTGCTGAAAGTGGCCGAGGAACGCGAGGAAGCCGCGGGCCGCTGAGCAACATCCCTGGTGTCCGTAGGCCCGGAACCCCTGGTGTCCGTAGGCCCGGAACCGGTCAGGTCCGCAGCAGGCGCCCGATGGCCTTCGTGGCCTCGTCGACCTTGGCGTCGATCTCGTCCCCGCCCTTGAGCGCGGCGTCCGCGACGCAGTGGCGCAGGTGCTCCTCCAGGAGCTGGAGCGCGAAGGACTGCAGGGCCTTGGTGGAGGCGGAGACCTGAGTGAGTATGTCGATGCAGTAGACGTCCTCGTCGACCATGCGCTGCAGGCCCCTGATCTGGCCCTCGATGCGGCGCAGACGCTTGAGGTGTTCATCCTTCTGCTTGTGGTACCCGTGCACGCCACGGTCGTGGTCCGTCACCACGGCGTCCGCCGTGTTCACGGTGTTCTCGGAGGGCGCCGTCGCGCCGGCCTCGGTGGTCGTCATCGCGTCCTCCCACAGACGTGTACCGGCATATACCCCAGGTAGGTATATGGTAACGAACTTTGCTGGGTAGGGGGTCCTTTGGCCACTGCCCTTTCGGCAGCCCTCACGGGCTGCTGTCCCGCCCCCGTGCTGAGCATTCTGACCGATGGGCGAGACTGGGGGACGGCCCGATAGCCGTGGCCGGATGTTGCACCTAGCATCAGCCTGACCATCAGCCCGACCGAAACCGAAGCACCCCAAGGACCCCACGTGCGCTTTCGTCTGACCCCCAGGGAGACGAGCTTCTATGACATGTTCGCCGCATCCGCGGACAACATCGTCACGGGCTCGAAACTCCTCATGGAACTGCTCGGGGCGGACACCGCCGGCCGGGCCGAGATCGCCGAGCGTATGCGGGCCGCGGAACACGCAGGTGACGACGCCACGCACGCGATCTTCCACCAGTTGAACTCCTCGTTCATCACGCCGTTCGACCGCGAGGACATCTACTCCCTCGCCTCGTCCCTCGACGACATCATGGACTTCATGGAAGAGGCCGTCGACCTGGTCGTCCTCTACAACGTCGAGGAACTGCCCAAGGGCGTCGAGCAGCAGATCGAGGTTCTGGCGCGGGCCGCGGAGCTGACGGCGGAGGCCATGCCGCACCTGCGCACGATGGAGAACCTCACCGAGTACTGGATCGAGGTGAACCGCCTGGAGAACCAGGCGGACCAGATCCACAGAAAGCTTCTTGCGCACCTCTTCAACGGCAAGTACGACGCCATCGAGGTCCTCAAGCTCAAGCAGATCGTGGATGTGCTGGAGGAAGCGGCGGACGCGTTCGAGCACGTGGCGAACACGGTGGAGACCATCGCCGTCAAGGAGTCCTGAGCCCTTAATGGACACCTTCGCACTGGTCGCGACCATCGGAGTCGCGCTTTTCTTCACGTACACGAACGGTTTTCACGACTCGGCGAACGCGATCGCGACGTCCGTGTCGACGCGGGCGCTGACGCCGAGGGCGGCGCTGGCGATGGCCGCGGTCATGAACCTGGCGGGCGCCTTCCTCGGCAGCGGGGTGGCGAAGACGGTCAGTGAGGGCCTGATCCAGACCCCCACGGGCTCGAAGGGAATGGGCATTCTCTTCGCGGCCCTGGTCGGCGCGATCACCTGGAACCTGGTCACGTGGTACTTCGGCCTGCCGTCCTCCTCGTCGCACGCGTTGTTCGGCGGCATGGTGGGCGCGGCGCTGGCGGGGGGTACGACGGTGTACTGGACCGGGGTCCTGGACAAGGTCGTCATCCCGATGTTCGTGTCGCCGGTGGTGGGCCTGCTGGTCGGCTACCTGGTCATGACGGCGATCATGTGGATATTCCGCCGGGCCAACCCGCACAAGGCCAAGCGGGGCTTTCGCATAGCCCAGACCGTCTCGGCGGCGGGCATGGCCCTCGGGCACGGTCTCCAGGACGCGCAGAAGACGATGGGCATCGTGGTGATGGCCCTCGTCATCGCGGACGTCGAGGACTACGGCGATCCGATCCCGGTGTGGGTGAAGGTCGTGTGCGCGGTCATGCTGTCGCTCGGGACGTACGCGGGTGGGTGGCGCATCATGCGCACGCTGGGCCGCAAGATCATCGAGCTTGACCCTCCGCAGGGGTTCGCGGCGGAGACCACGGGGGCGTCGATCATGTTCACCACGGCGTTCCTCTTCAAGGCGCCGATCTCCACGACGCATGTCATCACGTCGGCGATCATGGGTGTCGGGGCGACGAAACGTGTCAACGCGGTCCGCTGGGGCGTGGCCAAGAACATCATCCTCGGCTGGTTCATCACGATGCCGGCCGCCGCGGCGGTGGCCGCCGTCAGCTTCTGGATCGTGAACCTGGCGTTCCTGTAGGCCACCCCGCACGGGGCTCCGCCCCGGACCCCGCTCCTCAAACGCCGGAGAGGCTGAATTACGCGGGGAACTGCACGGCTTTCAGGGGCGCGGGGAACTGCGCGACCAGCCACACCCAACCCGCACCAAGCCGCCCACCCCAAGCACCCCTCACCTCGGGGGCACGGGGCGCAGCCCCCGAGGAGGGGACGGGTAAGGGCGGCGGGGGCGAGGAAAACGCGCCAACTCGCCACAGACGGCACTAAAACGGGCCCGCCCCCGGGAGCCAGGGGCGGGCCCTTGTTCCTCGCGGTGGCACCGCCATGCAGCACCGCGAGGGGTCCTCAAAACAAGGAAGCGACAGCAGCTCGGCTCAGCCGAAGCGACCCGAGATGTAGTCCTCCGTGGCCTGAACCGACGGGTTGGAGAAGATCCGCTCCGTGTCGTCGATCTCGATCAGCTTGCCGGGCTGACCGACGGCCGCCAGGTTGAAGAACGCCGTCCGGTCGGAAACCCGCGCCGCCTGCTGCATGTTGTGCGTCACGATGACGATCGTGAACCGCTCCTTCAGCTCACCGATCAGGTCCTCGATCGCGAGCGTCGAGATCGGGTCGAGCGCGGAGCACGGCTCGTCCATCAGCAGCACCTTCGGCTCCACCGCGATCGCACGCGCGATGCAGAGTCGCTGCTGCTGACCACCCGAGAGGCCCGAACCCGGCCGGTTCAGACGGTCCTTGACCTCGTCCCAGAGGTTCGCGCCCTTGAGCGACTTCTCGACGACGTCGCTCAGCTCGGACTTCTTGTACGAGCCGTTCAGCCGCAGTCCCGCCGCCACGTTGTCGAAGATCGACATGGTGGGGAAGGGGTTCGGCCGCTGGAAGACCATGCCGACCTCGCGCCGCACGGTCACCGGGTCGACCCCGGAGCCGTACAGGTTCTCGTCGTCGAGCATGACCTTGCCCTCGACCCGACCGCCGGGAGTGACCTCGTGCATGCGGTTGAGGGTGCGCAGGAAGGTGGACTTGCCGCAGCCGGACGGGCCGATGAAGGCCGTCACGGAACGGGGCTCCACGGTCATCGAGATGTCCTCGATGGCCTTGAAGGCGCTGTAGTACGCGGTGAGGCCGCTGATGTCGATTCGCTTGGCCATGTGAATCACTGCTTCTTTCAGTCGCTGACTTGGTTGCTGCCTGGCCCCACGCGGCGGAGCCGCAAATGGATGCCTAGCGACCGGTCTTCGGGGCCTTCCAGCGGGCGATACCGCGGGCCACCAGGTTGAGGATCATGACGAAGGCGATGAGGGTGAGTGCCGCACCCCACGCACGTTCGACGGACTGCGTGGTCCCGATCGCGTACTCCTGGTACACGTACAGCGGCAGCGACGACTGGGCGCCTTCGAACGGGTTGTTGTTGATGATCTTGGATCCGAACACCAGCAGCAGCACGGGCGCGGTCTCACCGGTGATACGGGCGATGGCCAGCATGACACCGGTGGTGATACCGCCGATAGCGGTGGGAATGACGATCTTCATGATCGTCTTCCACTTCGGCACGCCGAGTGCGAGGGAGGCCTCCCGCAGCTCGTTCGGGACGAGCTTGAGCATCTCCTCGGTGGAACGGACCACGACGGGCATCATCAGGATCGCGAGCGCCATCGATCCGGCGAAGCCGGAGAAGCTGAACTTGAGGATCAGAATCCAGAAGGACAGGACGAACAGACCGGCGACGATCGACGGGATGCCGGTCATGACGTCGACGAAGAAGGTGACGGCGCGGGCCAGCCTTCCCTTGCCGTACTCGACGAGGTAGACGGCGGTGAGCAGGCCGATCGGGGCGGCGATCACGGTCGCGATGAGCACCTGCTCGATGGTGCCGAGCAGCGCGTGGTAGACGCCGCCGCCGGGGTCGGTGTTGAGCACACCGTTCATCGAGTGGGTGAGGAAGTAGCCGTCGGTGATCTGCGCGCCGTTGCTGATCGTGGTCCAGGCCAGGGACAGCAGCGGCACGATCGCCAGGATGAAGCAGACCCAGACGAGGCTGGTGACGACCCGGTCCTTGGCCTGGCGCCTGCCCTCGATGCGCGCGGTGACGCCGTAGGAGCCGATGACGAAGAACAGCGCGGCGATGAGACCCCACTGGACCTTGCTGTCCCAGCCGGCGGCCAGGCTGAGGCCGATGGCCAGCGCGATGGAGACGACGGCGATCACGGCCGGCGCCCAGCGGGGCAGTCGGGCGGTGGAGAAGACCGGTGTCTTCGCGGGGGTGACGGTTGTCTGGGACATCAGGCGTTCGCCCCCGAGTACTCCTTGCGGCGGCCGATGATGTACCGGGCGGCGCCGTTGACCAGCAGGGTGATGACGAAGAGGACCAGACCGGAGGCGATCAGGGCGTCCTGGCCGAGCGTGTCGGCCTCCTTGAACTTGGACGCGATGTTCTGTGCGAACGTACCGCCGCCCGGGTCCAGCAGATGGCCGGAGATGATGAAGTTCGGGGAGAGCACGGTGGCGACGGCCATCGTCTCGCCGAGCGCGCGGCCGAGGCCCAGCATGGAGGCGCTGATGATGCCGGAGCGGGCGAAGGGCAGCACCGACATCCGGATGGTCTCCCACCGGGTGGCGCCGAGCGCCAGCGCGGCCTCCTCGTGCATCCGCGGCACCTGGAGGAAGACCTCACGGGTGACGTTGGTGATGATCGGCAGGATCATGATCGCCAGCAGGATGCCGACGGTGAACAGCGAACGGGCGGGTCCGGTGCCGGACTTCTCGAAGATGTACGTCCAGCCCAGGAACTCGTTGAGCCACTCGTTCAGGCCGCCGAGGTAGGGCACGAGGATGAGCGCACCCCAGAGGCCGTAGACGATCGACGGCACGGCGGCCAGCAGGTCGACGGTGTACGACAGCGGCGCGGCCAGCCTGCGCGGCGCGTAGTGCGAGATGAACAGCGCGATGCCGATGGCGACCGGCACGGCGAGCACCATGGCGATGACCGAGCTGACGATCGTGCCGTAGGCGAGCGTCGCGATGCCGAACATCGGCGGCGAGTTCTGCGGCAGCCAGTCCTGGAAGGTGAGGAAGTTCGCCTTGTTGTCGGACAGGGCGTTGATCGCGCGGTAGGTGAGGAAGACCGCGATGGCGGCCATGATCACCAGCAGCGTGATGCCCGAACCCTTGGCAAGCCCCGAGAAGACGCGGTCGCCGGGCCGGACGACGGCCTTCTGGGAGCTGGTGGGCTCTATTCGGTCCGTGGGAGGAGGGGGAGGAGACTGTGTTGTTGTCGTATCCATGACGTTCTCCGGTCTGCTGAGCCTGGTCCCGGCTCAGACAGGGAGCCGGGGCGGGCTCCCTTGGCGGCGGTGCACCGGACGAGACGGCCGGCCCGTGATGCTCGGTGGGCCGGCCGTCCAGTGGGGTCAGGCGATGGTCGGAACGATCTCGCGGACCTTGGCCGCGATCTCGTCCGGAAGCGGCGCGTAGCCCGCGTCGCTGAGGATCTTCTGACCGTCCTCGCTGGCCGTGTAGTTCAGGAACGCCTTGATGGCGGGCAGGGCGTCGGACTTGTTGCCCTTGTCGCAGACGATCTCGTACGTGACCAGGATGATCGGGTAGGCGCCGTCGGCCTTGGTCTTGTAGTCGAGCGACAGCGACAGGTCCTTGCCGGTGCCGACGACCTTCGCCGCGGCGATGCCGGCGGAGGCGGTCTCCGTGGTGGCCTCGACGGGCTGGGAGGCGCCGGTGTCCACCTTGGCAGTGGGGATGCTGTTGGACTTGGCGTAGGAGAGCTCGAAGTAGCCGATCGCGCCGGCGGTGCTCTTGACCTGGCTGGCGACACCGGAGGAGCCGGAGGCGGACTGGCCGCCCTTGGCCTTCCACGCCTTGTCGGGCTCGTACTTCCAGGACTTCGGGGCGGCGGCCTGCAGGTACTTGCCCAGGTTCTGGGTCGTACCGGACTCGTCGGAACGGTGGAAGGCCTGGATGTCGGTGGACGGCAGCTTCGCGTCCGGGTTGAGCTTGGCGATCGCCGGGTCGTTCCACTTCGTGATCTTGCTGTCGAAGATCTGGGCGATCGTGTCGGCGTTGAGGACCAGGTTGTCCACACCGGGGAGGTTGTAGCCGATGGCGATCGGGCCGCCGACCATGGGCAGGTTGATGCCCTGGCCGGTCTTGCAGACCTTCTTGGACTCCGTGGTCTCGTCCGGGGCGAGGGCGGAGTCCGAGCCGGCGAAGGCGGTGGTGCCCTGCAGCCACTTGGTGATACCGGCGCCGGAACCGTCGGGGCTGTAGTTGATCTCCACGCCGGAGCACGCCGTCTGGAAGGCCTTCACCCAGGCCTGCATGGCGTTGTCCTGGGCGGAGGAACCGGAGGCCAGCAGCTGACCCTTGGCGTCGTCACACTTGACGTTGCTCGGGGCCGCCGGCTTCCCGCTTGCGCTGTCTCCACCGGAGTTGTCGTCGGAGCCGCACGCCGTCAGGACCAGGGCGCCGGAAATCGCGACAGCACCGAGGGAAAGGGCGCGAAGCCGGTTGCGCTGAAGCTTCACTTTCAGGGATTCCTTCCAGAAGCCGCCGACCGAGGCGGCGTGCGATGTGGTGTCAGCCCGTCGAGACGGCGTCTCGCCGTGTCGTGGGATCCATCTCTCAGACTGCTTTGTCAGGCGCTGAGGGAGTGCCGTGGGGGGGCCGCACGTCGCACCCAGCAGGGCTGAAAGTAGGCAGATCAGGTGAAGCCGCCGATGGCCATAAATGAACGACGGGTGAACCCCTGTCGACAGTGCGGTTAGGTCACGGAACGCTTACGTCGAGGACACGCGAGGATTCCGACTCCGGAGACCCACCGGCGCGTCGAAACGGGCACCGCACGGGGCCTTGGCGGCCTCAGGGCCGGCACCGGGAGGATTCAGCCGAACCGGCCGGAGATGTAGTCCTCGGTGCGCTGGTCGGAGGGGGCCGAAAAGATCCGCTCGGTCTCGTCGTACTCGACGAGCCGGCCGTGACGTTCGCCGTTGTCGCCGACGTCCGCGGTGAAGAAGGCGGTGCGGTGCGAGACGCGTGCGGCCTGCTGCATGTTGTGGGTGACGACGACGATCGTGAACTCCTGGGCCAGATGCTCCATGAGGTCCTCGATCTTCGCGGTGGCGATCGGGTCGAGGGCCGAGCAGGGCTCGTCCATCAGGATCACCTCGGGCTCGACCGCGATGGTGCGGGCGATGCACAGCCGCTGCTGCTGGCCGCCGGACAGGGCGAGCGCCGAGGTCTTGAGCTTGTCCTTGACCTCGTCCCACAGCGCGGCATGGGTGAGCGTCTCCTCCACCAGGTCGTCGAGGCTTCCCTTGAAGCCGGCCACGCGCGGCCCGTACGCGATGTTGTCGTAGATCGACTTGGGGAAGGGGTTGGGCTTCTGGAAGACCATGCCGATACGGCGGCGCACCTCGATGGGGTCGACGTCCTTCCCGTACAGGTTCTCGTTGTGGTAGCGGATCTTCCCCGTGACGCGGGCGCTGGGGATGAGGTCGTTCATACGGTTGAAGCAGCGGATCATGGTGGACTTTCCGCAGCCGGAGGGGCCGATCATCGCGGTGATCTGGCGGTCGCCGATGGTCATGTTGACGTCGCGGAGCGCCTCGTGGTCGCCGTAGAACACCGACAGGCTGCCGACCTCGAAGACCGGGCTGGTCAAGGGTGGCGCGTCGCGGAAGGAGACCTGTGGGGCGGTCGTGCCGCTGATGGACGGGGAGGCTTCGGTGCCCCTGGGTGTCTTGATTGCCCCGGGTGTCTCGATGACCACGGGTGTCTCGGGGACCTCGGAGGGCGAGACCTCGGCGGCCGTTCGCGAGGACTGGAAGGCCCGTCGACGAAGGCGCTGGAGGCGTCGGGAGGATTGTCCGGTCATGGCGCGGTCACCAGCGGTGGGAGTAGTGGTTGCGGAGCCAGATGGCCAGGGAGTTCATGGCCAGCAGGATCACCATGAGGATCACGATCGCGGCGGCGGCGAGTGAGACGAACTCGGCGCGGGACTGGCTGATCCAGTTGAAGATCTGGATCGGCAGCACGGTGAAGGCACTGTCCGGGCCGGTCGGGTTGAAGGTGATGAAGGTCAGCCCGCCGAGCAGCAGCAGCGGGGCCGCCTCGCCGATGGCCCGGGACAGGGCGAGGATCGAGCCGGTGGCCATGCCGGGCACGGCCGCGGGCAGGACCTGGCGCCAGACGGTCTGCCACTGGGTGGCACCCAGCGCCAGGGACGCCTCCCGGATGGACGACGGTACGGCCCGGATCGCCTCCCGCGCGGCGATGATCACCGTGGGCAGCACCAGGAGCGACAGCGTGAGCGAGGCGGTGAGCACGGTCTGTCCGAAGCCGAGGCCGCGGGAGATGATGCCGAGCCCGAGGATGCCGTAGACGATCGACGGGACCGCCGCCAGGTTCTGGATGTTGATCTCGATCGCGCGGTTCCACCAGCGCCGCGGATCGGCGTACTCCTCCAGGTAGATGGCGGTGAGGATGCCGACGGGCAGGCAGTACAGCGCGGTGAAACCGATGACCCAGATGGTGCCCATGATCGCCGACTGCGCGCCGGCGTTGGACGGGTCGATGATGTCGGGGAAGTTGGTCAGGATCCGGGCATCCAGACGGGGCCACGCCTTCACCACGATGTACACGAGCAGACAGCCGAGGAAGATCACACCGACGGAGAGCGAGGCCCACAGGCCGAGCTGGAACAGCCGCTCCCGCCAGGGAGTGCCCTCGCCCCTGAGCCGCCGCCCCTCCGGGGCACCGGCCTGCGGTGCCTTGTCGACCACGGGGGCGCCCATCACTCGTACACCTGCCGGTACCTGCGGACCAGACGAATGCTGACCAGGTTCATCACCAGCGTCATGGCGAAGAGCAGCGCGCCCACGGCGAAGATCGTCTGGTAGCCGGTGGAACCGGTCGGCAGGTCACCGATGCCAGCCGCGGCGATGAACGCGGTCATCGTCTGCATGCCTTCGAGGGGGTTGAAGGACAGGTTGGGACGACCGCCGGCGGCGATCGCGACGATCAGCGTCTCGCCGATGGCGCGGGAGACCCCGAGCACGATGGCGGCGACGATGCCGGACAGCGCGGCCGGGAAGACCACCCGGGTGGAGACCTGCATACGGGACGATCCGAGAGCGTAGGCGCCGTCACGCAGGTCGTTCGGTACGGCGTTCATGGCGTCCTCGGAGAGCGAGGCGATCGTCGGGATGATCATGATGCCCATGACGAAGCCCGCCGAGAGCGCGTTGAACACCTCCGGTCCCTTGCCGCCGGGCCAGATGTCCTGCAGCAGGGGGGTGATGGCCTGCAGCGCGAAGAAGCCGTACACGACGGTGGGGACGCCGGCGAGCACCTCCAGGATCGGCTTGAAGAACGTACGGACCCCGGGCCTGGCGTACTCACTCAGGTACACCGCCGCGCCCAGCCCCAGCGGCACGGCGACCAGCAGCGCGATCAGGGTGACCATCAGTGTGCCGGTGACCAGGGGCAGGACACCGAAGTGCGGCGGCTTGAACAGCGGCGACCAGTCGGTGCCGGTGATGAAGTCGCTGAAGCTCACCTTGCCGAAGAACTCGGCGGCGGGCGGGATGAGCGCGATGACGATGCCGACGGTGGTCAGCACGGAGACCAGGGACGCGGCGACCAGCACCACCTTGACGGCCTTCTCCCCGTAGCGCGGCTGGGACCGCCCGAGGAAGCCGGGGCTTCCCGCGGCGGCCCTGTGCCCGCTACCGGTGGAGATCATGACTGGTGCTGCTCCTTCAGCTTGTTCCAGTCCTTGTTCAGCGTGCTCTCCTGCTGACTGTTCAGCGGCACGAACTGGGCCGCCTTGGCGATGTCGGCGTTGTTCTCGACGTAGAAGTCGACGAACCCCTCGACCTGCGCCTCGTCCAGTGAGGACCCCTTGGGGTAGATGAACAGCGGACGCGACAGCGGCTTGTAGGTGCCGTTCTGCACGGTCTTGGTGGTCGGCTCGACACAACCGTCCCCACCGTTGATCTTCAGAACCTTCAGCTTGTCCTTGTTCTCCTCGAAATAGGAGAGGCCGAAGTAGCCCATGCCGCCCTTGGAGCCGGACACGCCCTGCACGGTGACGTTGTCGTCCTCGCTCGGCGAGTAGTCCGTACGGGAGGCGCCCTCCTCACCGTTGATCTTCTCGGTGAAGTAGTCGAAGGTGCCCGAGTCGGTGCCCGGGCCGAACAGCTCCAGTTGCTGGTCCGGGAACGAGGAGTCGACCTGGTTCCAGTTGTCGACCTTGGAGCCGGGCTCCCAGATCTTCTTCAACTGTGCGACGGTCAGGCACTGCACCCAGTCGTTGTCCTTGTTGACCACGACCGACAGCCCGTCGTTGGCGATCTGGAGCTGCGCGTAGGTGATGTTGTTCTTCTGGCAGGCCGCCTTCTCGTCGCTCTCGATGGAACGCGAGGCATCGTTGATGTCGGTCTCGCCCGCACAGAACTTCTCGAACCCACCGCCCGTACCGGAGGTACCCACCGTCACCTTGACCTGGGGATTCTCCCCCTGGAACAGCTGCGCCGCCGCCGTGGTGAGCGGTGCCACCGTGCTGGAACCGTCCACCCGCACGGTGCCGGACAGAGCGCGCTTGACGTCCTCTCCGGCAGCGGAGGACCCGGTGGAACCGGTGGAACCACCACACGCACTCCCGGTCAGCAGCGCGACGGCGGTCAGCGCCACGGGGGCCACGGACCTGCGCAACGAAGTATGGATGCTCACGTGACTCCCCGTCCTGGCGTCGACGCCTCTCCGTCCAATATGAAATATCCGAGCAAAGTGCACTACTCGGGCAATCCGGAAGAGCGAGGTATGGGGACGGCAGGGGACTCTTCCAGGGGCGGCTCTTCCAGCCCGTCCGGCGCGGAACCAGGGGCGTAGGCCGCACCACCCAGGCCGTCAGCGTTCGTCGCGGGACCTGGGGGCACAGGCCGCACCACCCAGCCACCCAGCCCGTCCGGCGTTTGAGGACGAGGCCGTTCAGGCCGATCGCGGGGATCTGGGGGCGCAGCCCCCAGGGATGGGACGGGTAGGGGCGGCGGGGGCGAGACAACCTCTGGGACACCCGGCCAGGAGTAGCCCCCCACCCCACCCCCCTCCGGCGGAATGGCCAGAAGTCACCCCACAGCCACAGAAGACCGTTAAGACGCCGCTGGAACCCGTCGCCCGGTGAACCCGTCTCGTTCCACGAGAACCACCGGGAGGGCACATGGAACGGCGCATGTTCATCGGCGGCACGGCAGCCGCGCTGGCGACGGCGACGACGGCGGCAGCCACATCCGCCTGCACCACCACCAGCGGCGCAACCGAACGAACCACCGCCGAGAACACCTCACTCCGCTCGGCCACCACCAGCACCCGAGCCGCCGCCAACTGGACCGCCCTCGCCCGCGACCTAGACGGCCCCCTCATCCGCCCCGGCGACCGCGCCTGGCCAACGGCCCACCAGCTGTACAACACCCGCTTCGACTCCCTGAAGCCCGCGGCCGTCGCCTACGCGTCCCACACGGACGACATCCGCACCCTCCTCTCCTACGCAAAAGCCCACCGCACCCCCGTGTCGATACGCAACGGCGGCCACTCCTACGCGGGCTGGTCGTCCGGCAACGGCAACCTGATCATCGACGTCTCGAAGCTCAGCACCATCCGCGCCTCCGCGGGCCAGGCGGTCATCGGCGCCGGCGCCAAGCTGATCGACGTCTACCGCGCCCTCGCCGCGAGGGGCGTCACGATCCCCGCCGGCTCCTGCCCCACCGTCGGCGTCTCCGGCCTCACCCTGGGCGGCGGCCACGGCGTGGTCTCCCGCGCGTACGGCCTGACCTGCGACAGCCTCACCCAGGCCACGATCGTCACGGCCGACGGCAAGCAGCTCACCGCGAACGCCACCGACCACAAGGACCTCTTCTGGGCCCTGCGCGGCGCGGGCAACGGCAACTTCGGCGTGGTCACCGAACTCCGCTTCCGTACGCACCCCGCTCCCCAGGCCGTCTCCGCCTACATGACGTGGCCGTGGTCGAAGGCCGCCGCCGTGGTGAAGGCCTGGCAGGAGTGGGGCCCGGACCAGCCGGACGAGATCTGGTCGTCCTGCCACCTGGAGTGCGCGGCCGGCGGCACCCCGAGGGTCTCGATCGCGGCCTTCTCCCTGGGCACGTACGGCGAACTCCAGAACGCCGTCGACCGCCTGGCCGACCGCGTCGGCTCCCCGGCGGCCAGTGTGTCCCTGAAGCGCCGCTCGTACGAGGAGTCCATGGAGGTGTACGCGGGCTGCTCGTCCTTCTCGACGGACGCCAAGTGCCACCTCCCCGGCTCCACGCCCGGCCGCACGTCCACGGGCGCCCTGGGCCGCGAGACCTACGCGGCACGCTCGGACTTCTTCGACCGCTCGATATCGGCGGCGGGCATACAGACCCTGCTCACCCAGGTCTCAGGGGCCCGCGGTGGCGCGGGCAGCATCCAGCTCACGGCCCTCGGCGGCGCGATCAACCGCGTCTCCCCCACGGCGACGGCCTTCGTCCACCGCCGCTCAAGGATGCTGGCCCAGTACATCGCCTCCTGGAAGACGGGCACCTCCGGCACGACGGCCCAGTCCTGGCTGACCACGGCACACAACGCCATGTCCCGCCACGCCTCGGGCGCCGCGTACCAGAACTACACGGACCCGACCCTCACGAACTGGCGCAAGGCGTACTACGGCGACGCGGCCTCCCGCCTGACGACCGTGAAGAGGCAGTACGACCCGAACGGCTTCTTCAAGTTCCCGCAGTCGCTGTGAGGGGCGCGAACCCGCACACCCTCACACGCGAACCTCTACGCCGAACCGCTACGCCGCCAGGTCCCGCTCATCCTCATCCACCGAAGACTCCACCCGAGCCCCCGGAATCACGGCCCCACGACTTTCGGCCCCCCTGGCCGAGACCAGCCACCCCACCCGGGGCGACCGCTCGATCGCCTTCATCAGCGGAGTCAGCAGGGCCATCGCGACCGGCGACAGCAGCAGCGCCACAGCCGTACCCAGAGCGAAACCGCCGACCACGTCCGTCGGGTAGTGCACGCCCATGTACACCCGGCAGAAGCCCCCGAGCAGCCCCAGCACGATCCCCACCAGCCCGAACTTCCGGTTGGCGACGAACAGCGCGACCCCCATGGCCATGGTCAGCGTCGCGTGGTCGCTCACGAAGGAGTAGTCGGTCTTGCCGGAGACCAGCACCTCCAGCCCCTCATGGTCCACGAAGGGCCGCGGCCGCTCCACAAAGCCACGTATCGGCACGTTCACGAGCACCGCGACACCGGCGGCGAGCGGCGCCCAGACCAGCGCGGCCACGGACGACGCGGCATCCTCCCCGCCCCGCCGCCGCACACCCCACCAGCACCACAGGATCAGCAGCACCATGGCGAACAGCAGTCCGTACTCGCCCACGAACTCCATGACCCGGTCGAACCAGGTCGGCGCGTCCTTGGCCAGGCCATTGATGTCGTAGAGCAGACTGACGTCGGGGTTGGACCCGGACTCGGCGAGCGTGTCGGCCCCGGCGAGATGCGCCCCGTGACCGGAGAACCCTCCGGAGTACGCCCCGGAAAGGGTTCCGGAAAGCGTCCCGGACTCGGCGAATGCAGCCATCGTGCAGCGGCCCCTTCGTCGTCTGTTCCATCATCGGCGGCCGCACCCGTGCGTGCGCCGCCGCTGCCACCCCCGTGGTTGTAGGCGTCTTCACGCGTCGAAGCGCTACGAGACAAGGAACGCACAGTCCCCTTCTCCACGTTCCATACTCCACTGAATGATCACGCAGACGTTATCGAAGAGAGATACGTCTCCGCAGCTCAGGGCAGGGGTTCACAGAGAATTACGCGCCATCAGACATTCGTGGGCAACGCTTTCGCGCCATCTTCGGTGACCCGGGTTGCCCCGAAGTAGTCCGGTGTGTCGATGGGGTCGAAGCGGATCACGGCACCCGGCCTGGGCGCGTCGATCATGTACCCACCACCCACATAGATCCCCACGTGCCGGATGGCCCGGGAATTGGTGAGGTCGTCCGAGAAGAAGACCAGATCACCCGGAAGCAGCTCGTCCCGCTTCGGGTGCGGTCCCGCGTTGTACTGGTCGTTGGCGACCCGGGGCAGCGTGATCCCGACACTCTCGTAGGCGGCCTGGGTCAGGCCCGAGCAGTCGAAGCGGCCGCCCTGGCCGGCGGTGCCGGTCCCGCCCCACAGATACGGCGTGCCGAGCTTCTTCTGCGCGTACTCGATGGCGCCCGCGGCCTGCCGCGACGGATCGACCCTGGTGACGGGCGCGGCGAAGCTCTTCTCCAGATCCGTGATCGTCTTCACGTAGTTCTGGGTCTCCTTGTACGGCGGCACGCCCCCGTACTTGATCACCGCGTAGGCGCCCGCGTTGTACGCGGCGAGCATGTTGTGCGTCGGGTTCCCGGGCGCGTCCTTCACGTACTTGGCGAGGGAACAGTCGTACGACGCGGCCGACGGGATCGCGTCGTTCGGGTCCCACACGTCACGGTCCCCGTCCCCGTCGCCGTCGACGCCGTGGGTGGCCCACGTGCCGGGGATGAACTGCGCTATCCCCTGCGCCGCCGCCGGGCTCTGCGCCTTCGGGTTGAACCCGCTCTCCTGGTACAACTGCGCGGCCAGCAGCGCCGGGTTGATGGCGCTGCACAGGTTGCCCCACTTCTGCACGAGCGGGCTGTACGCGGCCGGGACGGCGCCCTTGGCGAGCGCCTTGGCGCCCTGACCGACCCCGTTCGCGAGGTTCCCGGCGGTCATGTAGACGCCGACGACGAGCAGCAGGACGAAGCTGAGGCCGGCGCCACCGAAGGCGATCCCCACGATCCATGCCTTACGCACCGTCAACCGCCCCTCACTGCCCGGCACTCCACCGACACGAAGTGTAGAGGCGACCGGCCGATCACGGAATGATCACTCGCGCCACTCACCCGCCTTCGGCGGCGCGATACAGACATGCCGCCTCGTCCCCGAAGACCACGCTGTACGACACGTCGTCCGTGGCCCCGCCCTCCTCGTGCCCACCGAGCACCCCGACGACCTGTCCGTTCCCGTTCACCCAGGGGCTCCCGCTGGTCCCGCTGGTGAGATCGGGGCATTCGATGCGCTGCTGCGTGGGATTGTGCGCCGTGGGCTTGTTGGTGCAGGCAACAGGGGCCTGGCCGGACTTGGGATATCCGGTGACGGTGACGGCGGTGGCCCCGGTGGCCCGGTGGGGCGCGAACACGTTCCCTCCGACGAGGTCCTGGATCCCGCGCCCGCCCTTGTGCTCCACGCGCGCGAAGGCGAGGTCACTGTCCTCGTCCCGGTCGCCGCCGTCCCACCCGCCCGGAACGTACGTCCTCCCGATCCGCCAGACGCCGTACGGCGCCTTCCCGTCCCGGAACCCGGGCACGAACACGAGATCCCCGCCCCCGTCGAGACAGTGCGCGGCGGTGAGGACGAGGTCGTGTCCCGCGCTCCGCACGACGGAGCCCGTGCAGAAGTGCCCGCCGCTCAGCCCGCCCCGGAAGATCGCCCCCACCCTCGCGGTGGCGGCACTCGCCGGCGCGGCGGCGGTCACCCCGAGGGGCCCGGGCCCGTCGTCGGCGACGGCGAGGGAGGCGGAGGTGACGGCGAGCAGCGCGACGACACCGAGCAGGGATACCCGGGTGCGAGTACGGGCGCGGACGCGCGGCTGGGTGCGGGACATCGCTCACAGGCTGCCCCGCGAGGGTGAGAACGCACCATGGGTGACTCTGAGAATTCCCCGTGAACCACACCGGTGACCGGAAGGGAAAGCCACGGTGTCGGACCCTCCCGCTACGGTTCCCGCATGAATCCTGAGCTGCGAGGCCGGTTAAGTCCCTTCCGTGACAAGGCGATTGCGGAAGGCATCCCCGCTGAGGACGTGGAGCGGTGGCTCGCCACGGCCCGCCCCTGCGCGACGCTGACGCAGGACGAGGGCGAGGACGGGGACGGGGACGGACCGGTCGTGGGCCGGTTCGGCGGCCCGCTCCTCCTTCCGGCCGACACCCCGGACCCCTTCCACCCCTTCGTCGCCTCCATCGACCTCGCGGCCCTGCCCGCCGACGCGACGGACCTCCCCCTGCCTCCCGACGGCCACCTGCTGCTGTTCGCCTTCGTCGAGGACGAGGGCGACTTCACCCCCACGGGCAGCGGCAGCGTGGTGTACGTCCCCGCCGGTACCGCCGTGGAGGAGCGGGACAGGCTTTCCTGGGCCTGGTCCGACGAGGACGAGTACCAGGAGACGGTCGAGAAGTTCCCTCAGGGCCCGCTACGGGCGACGGTCGATGTGTCACTGCCGTACCACTCCCTGGTCTCACTCTCCGAGAAGCCGTGGGTGGCGACACTCCCCGGCCATCCCCACTCCCAGGAACTGACCGACGTATGGGAGAGCACCCAGGACGACATCGCCACCTCGGGGCCGCTCCAGATCGGCGGATACGCCTCGCACGAGGCCGTCGACGTCGACCCGGTCGCGATCGCCGTGTCCGATGCCCTGGCGGCGGCGGAAGCGGGCCGACGGGACGGGGCGGTTTCGGGTGACGTCTCGGACTGGGTGCTCCTCGCCGACTGGCATGCCTGGGTCGAGGGCTGGGAGGGCGCCACCGTCCACTGGGTGATCCAGCGCGAGGACCTGGCCGCGCGGCGCTTCGACCGTGCGTTCACCAGCGTCTTCTGGAACCCCTGACCCGTCGCTACACCACGGCCCACAGCAGCTTCCCGCCTGTGGAGGCGCCCCGCTCCCGCAGCACGGACACCCCGAGCGAGTCCGCACACGCCCGCACGAGCTGCAGCCCGCGCCCGCGTTCGGCGTCTTGCTCGGGTACGGCGAGCGGGGCACCCTCCTTGAAGGCGTCCGGCACGGTCGGGTCGGCGTCCCACACGGCGACGACGAGCCGGTCGGGCTCGGTGGACTGGATCCGCAGGGCGTACGGCCCTCTCGTGTGCGCGTGCGCGTTGGTGAGCAACTCGGTGGCCAGTAGCTCGGCGGTGGGGGCGAGTCGGGTGAGGTCGTGGGCGGCGAGGGCGGTACGGAGGGTCGCGCGGGCGACGCCGGGGGCGCGGGGGTCTCGGGGGAGGTGGAGGGTGTAGTTCCAGGACGGGGATACGGTTGCCATGGAAGTCTCCGGTTACAGAGGGGAGTTGGACGGTCACTACGAAGGTACCGTCAAGTTGTAAGTTGTTAGACCGGGAGACGCGAAGTGCTTCAGCTTTCATGCGTGTGAGTGACGCAGCAGGTCGAAGGAGAACACGTTGGCCATGAGAGGCACCCCGACCGGGCGTCAACTCCGGCTGGGTACCGAACTCCGCAAGATGCGCGAGCGAGCGGGCCTGACCTCAACCCAGGCCGCGCAACTCCTCGGCATCAAGCAGAACCAGGTCAGCAACATCGAGGCCGGGCGCCACGGAGTGAGCGCCGAACGCCTGCGTACGATCGCCTGCCATTACGACTGCTCGGACAACGCGCTGGTCGAAGCTCTCACGACGATGCCCCCGGACCGTAAGCGGGGCTGGTGGGAGGAGTACCGCGACTTGCTGGCCGGTCCCCTCGTCGACCTGGCTGAACTGGAGCACCACGCCCAGTCG
Organism: Streptomyces sp. NPDC046862; assembly: GCF_040704615.1. Classification (NCBI taxonomy): domain Bacteria; kingdom Bacillati; phylum Actinomycetota; class Actinomycetes; order Kitasatosporales; family Streptomycetaceae; genus Streptomyces; species Streptomyces sp. NPDC046862. Next base: position 191,173 of record NZ_JBEYXP010000014.1, read on the forward strand.
TTGCGCGACTCCACCACGGCCCGCATCCCCGGCCTGCTCCAGACACGCGAGTACGCCCTTGAGATCTTCCGCCAGGCGGTCATCGAACTCTCACCACCCGACATCGAGCACCGCCTCTCGTTCCGCATCAAGCGGCAGGCGATCCTCTACCGCGCGGACAACCCGACGCCGTACGAGGCGATCGTCCACGAGGCTGCCCTACGCATGAAGGTCGGCGGCTCCACGGCCGCCCGGCAGCAGTTGCAACACCTGCTCGACATGAGCGAGCGAGACCACATCACCCTGCGCGCCATCACGTTTGATGCCGGCGCCTACCCGGGTTCCGGGCAGTCGATCCATTACGCGCACGGCCCGGTGCCGCAGCTGGACACCGTCTACCTCGACCAGGCCCACGGCCTCGCGTTCCTCGACGCCGAGGCGCAGTTGCACAAGTACCGCACACTGTTCGACCGGATCGAGGCTGTCGCGCTCGCTCCCGAGAAGACCCGAGACCTCATTCACCACCTGCTGCGAGAACTGTGAAGGGAACGCCCGTGATCCTCCACTGGCAGAAGTCGTCGTACTGCTCCGAAGGCGCCTCCTGCGTCCACATCGCCACCACCACCAAAGCCATCCATCTCACCGAAAGCGGCGACCCCTCCACCGCGATACTCAAGGCCACCCCGGCCGCCTTCAACGCCCTCCTCACCACCCTCAAAGAGGAAGCCACCCGTGTCTGACATCCCCACCGACCTCGACTGGACCCGCGCCGCACCGCCGGAGGCAACCGGTCCGGGCCCCTGGATCGAGATCGCCTTCACCGAGGACGAGGACCCCGAGGCGCCGGTCTACATCAGGGAGACCAGCGACCCGGACAACGTCGTGACGACGAACCGCCGCAAGTGGGACGCCTTCGTACTCGGCGTGCAGGCGGGCGAGTTCGACCACTTCGTGGAGGGCGTCGAACTGGACCTCGACCCCGCACCGGAGAAATGACCTGATCCGATCCCTCCGGCGGGGATGGGCGGGGCCGCGCCGCATGTTCCGAGAGACATGACGACCGACCAGCGCACGATCACCAACCCGGCCGCCCTGCACGACCCGACCCCGTTCGGCTACAGCCACACCGTCTCGGCCCCCGGCGAGCTCGTCTTCGTCGGCGGCCAGTACGCCTCCGACCTCACCGGCGCCCCCGTACCCGGTGACTTCGCCGCCCAGGTGGACCTGGCCTTCGACCGGCTGCGGTCGGCGCTGGAGGGGGTCGGGCTCGGATACGAGCACGTGGTCCGTCTCGGCACCTTCATCGTCGACCACGACTCCGACAAGCTGGAGATCCTCGGCAAGGCGCTGCACGCCCGCTTCGGCGACCGGCTGCCGGCCCAGACGCTGAGCGGAGTCGCCTCCCTCGCGCTGCCGGGGATGCTGTTCGAGGTGGACGCGGTGGCGGTGCGGCCGTAGCCGATCACCGGCCACCGCGAGGCCTCACTCGTTGTGCAGGACCTCCGCGATCGTGAGCCGCGCGGCTCGCCGCGCCGGGACGAACGCGCCCAGCACCGCGATCACGAGGCCGGCCGAGGCCAAGCCGACCAGCGCCGGGGCCTGCCAGACGTCCGTCATGTACGCGGGCAGAGTGATGTCCACGGCGTCCACCATCCGCGGTATCACCAGCTCGTAGCCCGCCATGCCCAGCGGGACACCGAGCAGGGAGCCGAGCGCGCCGAGCACCGCCATCGACGTCACCGTCATCACCGTGACCTGGCGCGGGGTCATGCCGATGGACTTCAGCATGCCCAGGTCGCGGCGCCGGTCGTGAGTGTTGAGGACGACGGTGTTGAACACCCCGAGGGACGCGACCACGGAGAGCATCAGAGTGAGGATCGCCGCCGAGCCGATGATGGTGCCGGTGATGGAGTTCGAACCGGTCAACTGCGTGCTGATCCCCGCGTCGGCGGCCCTGGCCGCGCGCGCGTAGGCGGCCGGGTCAGCTCCGTCGCGAAGTCTGACGTGGTAGGCGATGGGCTGCTCCCTCGGCGACAGGGCCGTCACCGTGGACCAGTCGCCGACGACCAGCCGGGCGTCGTTCGCCATGAACTCCCCCACGACGACCACGTTCTCGCTCCGTTCGCCCTTCTCCAGCCGGAGACGGTCACCGACCCGCAGGCCGTTCTGGCGCAGGAAGGCCGATCCGCCCACGACCTCGCCGGTGCGGTGCATCCAGCGACCCTCGGTGAGCACGCTGTCCAGTTGGGGGCGGTCGCCCCGGCGCCCTTCGAGCATCACGTCCTGCGCGGAGCCCGCCATGTGTATGTCGTCGTCCGCCCTGGCGGTGACCTCCCGCGCCCCCGGCAACGAGCGCAGCAGGGCCTCGAGTTCGCGATCGCCGTGTTCCGGCTTGACCTCCTTGCCGTGCTGGAAGGCGCTGGCGTACACGGTCACCTGGAAGGCGTCACGGCCCGCGTTGCCGAACCTGGTCATCGTCGTGGCCAGACCGGTCGCGAACGTCACCGTGGTCACCCCCAGGACCACGGCGGCGAGCGTGAGGGCGCTGCGGCCCGGCCGGGCGAACGGCAGCCCCACGCCCAGACTCACCGAGCGCGGCAGCCCGCTGCCCGCCAGCCGGCGCTGGACGGCGAGGGCGCGCCCGGCGCGCGGGGCGCTCCCCGCGCTGATCGCTCGCGCCGCGGACAGCCGGTACGCGCGCGCCGCGGGAACGAGCGCCGCGAGGGCGCACACGGCGGGCATGCCGAGCAGCGTGACGGCGTTCACCCAGGCCGCCACGGAGACGCTGTCGTGGAACACCCCCGCCTCGGGCCCCGAGAACACGAACTGGAAGAAGGGACGCGCCAGCAGGTTGCCCACCGCGGTACCCAGCGCACAGCCGAGGACCGCGGGCACCGAGATCATCGTGAGATGCACGGCGACCACCTGCCCCGGCGTGAACCCCAGGGCCTTGAGCACGCCGATGTGCCGCAGGCCGGAGATCACGGCGCCGCTGACCACGTTGGCGATGATGAGCACCGCCACCGCGATCCCGAGGACGCCGAAGGCCATGAGGTAGGGGGTGAACGCCCGCGCCGAGCCGCTGATCTGCTGCTTGAGGGTGAGGTACGACCGGGAGGCGGTCAGCGCGCCCGTCGGCAGCCCTTCGGTCAGCGTGGCCAGTTCCGCGCGGATCCGGTCCTCCGAGGACGCGTCCGACGCCTTCGTGAAGCGCAGGAGCATCTGGGTGACCGTGGGGTGCAGGGCCGCCGTCTGCTCGGGAGCGACCCACGCGTCCGTGGTACGGCTCAGGTCGAAGGCGAACCCGACGATGGTGAGGTCCGGGCCCGAGGGCACCTTGAGCTTCTTGCCGAGGTCGTCCGCGGTCCAGTCGGACTGCCGGTTGAGGACGACCTCGCCGGGCCGGGTGGCCCAGCGTCCCGCCCACAGGTCGACCCGGTCCACCTGGCCTCCGGGGCCGGGGCGGCCCACGACCGTGATCTGGCTGCCGAGGCCGTAGTCCATGGCGTCGTCCGGCAGTTCGACCGTGGCCTGCGCGAAGGGCCCGGCTGCGGCCTCCACACCGGGCCGCCGGGCCGCCCGCTCCAACTGCGCGTCCGAGACCTTCGCCGGATCGAACGCGGCGACGACATGCGGACCGCGCTGCCGCGCGAAGGCCTTGTCGAACGGGGAGGAGGCGGCGTCGACGAGGCCGAGCGCGACCACCATCGCCGCCGTCGAGGTCAGCGTGACCAGCCCGATGACGAGCGTCTGGAGCCTGCGCCGCCGTACCGCCGCGCGCGCGGCCCGCCACACGGCCCTCACGCGGACGGCTCCAGGGTGTGCTCGCCGGTCACCCGGCCGTCGGCGATCTCGACCAGTCTGCTGGCGCAGCGCCGGGCGAGGTGCTCGTCATGGGTCACCAGGATCAGCGTCTGACCGATCTGGTTGAGGTCGAGCAGCAGGTCCATCACCTGCTCGCCGGAACGGCTGTCCAGGGCGCCGGTCGGCTCGTCGGCCAGCAGCAGGGCCGGGCGGTTCATCAACGCCCGGGCCACGGCGACCCGTTGCCGCTCGCCGCCGCTGAGCACCGCCGGGTAGGCGTTGCGCCGGTCGGCGATGCCGAGTTCCTCGAAGAGCTCCAGCGCCCGGCGGCGGGCCTGCCGGGCGGGGGTGCCGATCAGCTGCGCGGCCAGGGCGACGTTGTCGAGTGCCGACAGGTCGTCGATGAGGTTGAAGAACTGGAAGATCATGCCGATACGGCGCCGCCGGTACAGGGCGAGGCCCTTCTCGCTCAGCTCCCCCACGTTCTCGCCGTGCACGACGACCGAGCCGCCCGTCGGACGGTCCAGCCCGGCGATCATGTTGAGCAGGGTTGACTTGCCGCACCCCGAGGGCCCCATCACGGCGACCGCGTCCCCCGCCCGGATCTCCAGCGACACGCCGTCCAGCGCCGTCGTCTCGCCGTACTCCTTGCGTACACCGTCGAGCCGTACGACGAGCTCTCGCCTGCTGCCTTCAGTCCTACTGCCATCAGTCCTGCTGCCTTCACTGACCATGCACCGGACGCTAAGGGAGGAGCACGCGCTCAACATCCCTCCCGGGACGGCACCTTGGCCCGCAGTTCATTCCGCGCCTCATACCGGAGATGCAACGCCCTGGATCCACAGGCTGATGCGGTCCAGGCGGGCGTCTGCGAAGGTGAACCCCGTGAGGGAGGGGGACTGGAAGGGGGAGCCGGACGTGCTGACGGCGGCGCTGGGGGTGGCGTGCGGAGCCGCGCTGTGGCTGGCGGTGGCACTGGTGCGTACGCGACGCCGGTGGCAGGCGGCCGTCGGCGAGCGCGGCTGGCTGCTGGAGCGGGAGCGGGAGAGCGCCGCCCGTTCCGCGGTCACGGCCGAACGCGACCGTATCGCCCGCGAGTTGCACGACATCGTCAGCCACAACGTGAGCCTCATGGTGGTCCAGGCCGGCGCCGCCCGCGAGGTGCTGGGCACGATGCCGGACGAGGCCAGGGCCGCCCTGCGGGCCGTCGAGGACGCGGGACGCGGCGCGATGACCGACCTGAGGCACCTGCTGGGCCTGCTGGCCCCGCCACAGAACGGCGAGGACACGGACCAGGACACGGACCAGGGCGCGGACGAGGGCACGGGCCCGGACGGGAAAACGCACATGCTCAGGGACACGGGCGTGGCCGACCTGGCACCCCAGCCCGGCCTCGCCCGGCTGGGCCAACTCGTCGACCGGATCTCGTTCGCCGGCCTGCCCGTCGAGGTGCGGATCTCCGGCGAGCCGCGCCCCCTGCCCCAGGGCATCGACGTGACCGCGTACCGCATCGTCCAGGAGGCCCTCACCAACGCGCTCAAGCACGGCACCGGCGAAGGCGACGGCGGCAAGGCCGAGGTCACCGTGCGGTACGCGGACCACGCGCTGCGCGTGGAGGTGCTGAACACCGGCCCGAGCGTGCTGGCCGGCGACACCCCCGCCCCATCGAGGCGGCACCGGGAGGGCACGGGGCGCGGACTGCTCGGTCTGCGCGAACGCGTCGCGGTGTACGGAGGGGACCTGGACGCCCGGCGCCGTCTCGGCGGCGGCTACCGGGTCCGGGCCCGCATCCCCCTGGACCGGCCGTGACGGCGCCCGTGACGGCGGCTGCGGCCGAGCCGACGCCCCGCGTGCTCATCGCCGACGACCAGACCCTGATCCGTACCGGTTTCCGGCTGATCCTGACCGCCCGCGGCATCGAGGTGGTGGGCGAGGCGGCCGACGGCGCGGAGGCGGTGGCGGCGGCGCGCGAACTCCGGCCCGACGTCGTGCTGATGGACATCCGCATGCCGACCATGGACGGCCTGGAAGCCACCCGCCGCATCCTGGAACAGACCCCGGGCTGCCGCGTGCTCATCCTGACCACCTTCGACCTCGACCGCTACGTGTACACGGCCCTGTCGATCGGAGCCAGCGGCTTCCTGCTGAAGGACGTCACCCCGGAACACCTGGCGGCGGCCGTACGCCTGGTCGACACGGGAGACGCCCTGCTGTCCCCCTCCATCACCCGCCGCCTCGTGGAACGCTTCGCCTCGGACACGGCGACCCTCCCACCCGCCGTGCACGCCGACCTCGCCGCCCTGACGCCCCGGGAACGGGAGGTCCTGACCCTGCTGGCCCGCGGCCTGTCCAATGCGGAGCTGGCCACCGAACTGACCCTGAGCGAGGCCACCGTGAAGTCCCACGTGGCCCGGATCTTCGCCAAGCTCTCCCTGCGCGACCGCGCCCAGGCGGTGGTGCTCGCGTACGAGACGGGGCTCGTAAGACCGGGCCACTTCCGTGACGACAGGCCCTCGGACCGGTGACCCCGGCCTGATGTGCCGTTGGCTCAGCCGCCCTCCACACCCGTGTACGCCGCCGTCGTCCGGTCCGCCTTCGCCCGGGCCGCCGCCGGGTCCTCGCCGGCCGCCACGAACGCCTCGTACCACCCCTCGCTGCTCAGCTTCACGAAGCGGCGCCCCTCCTCGCTGCCCGCCCAGGCCATGCCCGCCTGCGGGTCCACGGCCGCCCCGGTCCGCAGGTGGAGCGTGAGCCCCACGAGCCCCATCTCCCAGCCGACGCCGACCGCGCCCGGCCCGAACTCCGCCCAGCGCGCGTCGTCCTCCACATGCATGAGGTGGTCGAGCTCGAAGCGGGTCCCGCCCTCGGGGACCTCCGTCAGCCGCAGCTCGATCCAGCTGACGTTCCCGTCGTACTCCCACGTCGCGCCGAAGCCCTTGGGCGGATCGCAGCGCTCGATGGTGCCGCCCGCCTGGCCCTGAAGCTGGTAGCGCCCGCCGAGGCGCAGCTCGCCGGAGACGGGCAGGAACCAGCGGGGGATGCGCTCGGGGTTGGTGCAGGCGTCCCAGACATCCTCGACCGTGGAGTCGTACGTCTGACTCACGGTCACCACACGTGCCTCGCCCGCCTTGAAGACACGGGAGCCGACCCGGCGCCGTACGGCGTTGATCTGGTGGGTCACGTCGATCATGGCTATCCCCTCAAAATGTTACGGTTCCTCGGAATCTGTCACATTCCGCCGGCGCTGCCGCTTGCCCCGTGCCAGCTCCGTCGCCAGGGCGTCCAGAGGCGGGGTCCAGAAGCGGCGGAAGCGGTCGAGCCAGGCGTCTATGTCGCGCAGCGGCTCCGAGTTCACGGCGTACAGGCGCCGCGCCCCCTCCGGGCGCACGGTCGCGAAGCCGTTCTCCCGCAGCACCTTCAGATGCTGCGAGACACCGGGCTGCGATATCCCGAACTCCACCCTGATGACCTCGGACACCGAGCCCGAGCTCTTCTCCCCCTCGGCCAGCAGCTCCAGGATCCGCCGCCGTACGGGGTCTCCGAGCACTTCGAACGCGTGCATGAAGCGAACGTATCACTAGTCACTTATATAAGCGAGTGATGATAGACCGCGCCGCACACGCCCCGCACGCCCCCGTGAGCCACCTGTGAGCCACCTGTGAGCCACCTGTGAGCCAGGTCAAGGCACAACCAGCCGCACTCCACCCCCCAGTCATCGGTCAGTAAGCCGTCAACGCGCTTCGGCAATGCGGTGGTCAGGATTCCGGAACCGGTCTTGTTGTCGCGTACTCGACAGGCGGATGGTCGTCCGCGGGCCGCCGCCCGCCGCCGGGGACTCCGCACCGGCGGCACCCACCCGCACTGCCCCTGTCACCCCTGCCCAGGAGGCTTTACGTTGCGTACCGCACCCCCCACCAGATCCAACGCCCCGGCAACCCGCCGCAGATGGCACCGCGTCAGCGGAGCCGCCGCCACCGTCGCGACCCTCGTCCTCGCCGGCCTCGGCGTCACGACCCAGGCGACGGCGGCGACGAACATCGCGACCACCCCGACGAAGACCACACAGACCACACAGACCACGAAACCCCACGTGACCTGGACCCGCTCCTGCGCCGCACCCTCGAAGAAGGGCGAGATGGCCTGCCAGGCACTCCGCGTCACCGGCGGAACCACCGCCTTCCAACTGGAGAAGGCCGCCAGAAAGGGCGTCACCCCCAAGGCGGCCGACGCCTCCTCCCCCTCCGGCTACGGTCCCAGTGACCTCCAGGACGCCTACGGCCTGACCGACGCCGCCGCGTCGGGCGGCTCCGGCGAGACCATCGCCATCGTCGACGCCTACGACGACCCGAACGCCGAGTCGGACCTGGCCGCATACCGCTCGCAGTACGACCTGCCGTCCTGCACCACCTCCAACGGCTGCTTCAAGAAGGTCAGCCAGACCGGCTCGACCACCTCGCTCCCCTCCGCCGACAGCGGCTGGGCCGGCGAGATCTCCCTCGACCTGGACATGGCCAGCGCGATCTGCCCGAACTGCGACATCCTCCTGGTCGAGGCCAAGTCCGCCTCCATGGCCAACCTCGGCACGGCCGTGAACAAGGCGGTGTCGCTGGGCGCGAAGTTCGTCTCCAACAGCTACGGCGGCTCCGAGTCCTCCTCCGACTCGACCTACGACTCCTCCTACTTCAACCACCCGGGCGTCGCCATCACGGTCAGCGCGGGCGACAGCGGCTACGGCGCGGAGTACCCGGCGGCCTCGAAGTACGTGACAGCGGTGGGCGGTACGGCCCTGTCCACGTCGTCCTCCTCCCGCGGCTGGACCGAGAAGGTCTGGTCGACGAGCAGCAGCGAGGGCACCGGCTCCGGCTGCTCCTCGTACGACGCGAAGCCGAGCTGGCAGACCGACACGGGCTGCTCGAAGCGCACGATCGCCGACGTCTCCGCGGTCGCCGACCCGGCCACCGGCGTCTCGGTCTACGACACCTACGGCTCCGACGGCCAGGGCTGGGCGACTTACGGCGGCACCAGCGCCTCGGCCCCCATCATCGCCTCGGTCTACGCCCTCGCGGGCACCCCGTCCTCCGGCTCGTACCCGGCGCGGTTCCCCTACGGGTCGGCCGGCACCTCCGCCCTCAACGACGTGACCTCAGGCAGCAACGGCAGCTGCTCCACCGCCTACTTCTGCACCGCCCGCTCCGGCTACGACGGCCCGACCGGCTGGGGTACGCCCGAGGGGGTGGACGCCTTCACCGGCTGACACAGGACCCGACGCACGAACTGACGTACGGGGCCGCACGAGAACACATTGAGCGGGCCGCAGCCGGCACACGGCTGCGGCCCGTTCCGTGCTTTCCGCGCCCACGACAGCGTCCAGTTCTGGCCAAAGCCAACAGCTTCCCGCCACCCCGCACGCACGCCCCGCATCCTCATCCGGCACACTCGAAGCCCCGTCAGAACCCGTCAGAAGCGGGGCGGAGCAGGCTTTGCGCACGCACCGGACGCGACCGCCACCGTGCACATCAGCACGAAGGGTGGTTAACGACGGAACCACACCACAGGTTCCTGTTCCACCTCGTTGCTCGATGTAACCTACCGTGATACACAGAGTGACGTTGCGACCCCTCGCAAGCGATCCGTACGAAACCCGCCAACCAATGACGCCAAGTCGACATACGACGGTGGAATTGTCGGCGACAATGGGCCCGACCTCTGCGCACCCGTGTAGAGGGTGCAGAACTACCCACTAGGGGCGGTGACTTACATGTTCGTTGCGGCCGAAAAGGGCGACATCACCACCATCATCGGCGGAATTGCCCCCGACTGGGGCCCCTTCGGCAGCCTGGGCAACGAGGCGCGGGTAATGATCGAGGTCGTGATGGCGGTCGCCATCCTCCTCTGCCTCGGCATCGCGATCTGGGGCGCGGCGAAGCAACGCATCGGCGCGACGGCCCTCCGCGACACCTTCAGCGCCGAACAGGGCAAGGGCCTCATCGTCGCGGGCCTCACCGGTGTCTTCATCATCGGTTCACTGGGCACGCTCTTCACCATCGTGTACGGAATGGCCGTGTAGTGCAGTCCAGGTAGTCCAGTCCAACAGACCGTCAGTTCCGGCCGGGCCCGCCCGGTGCCCCACTATCCCCACCCGTCCGTCGCGCCCACCGGCTGAGGTTGCGTTCCCCTGATGTCCCTGATGTCGAGTCTCCACACCGCGCCCGCGCGGGAACCAGCACGGCTACCGTCGTACTGCTATGCGTTTCGGTACGAGGTCCTTCCGTACGAGGTCGAGGGGGCGTCCGCGGCATGAGTCTCGGTGACGACGGGTACGGCGACGCCGGCTCACGGGGCGACGACGGCACGTACGGCGGTACGGGCCAGACCCGCACCCGGCTGCCCGAACAACAGGGCGGCGGCGTGTACGGAGGCGCCCGACGCGGCCGCCAGTCGTCCTCCCGCAGCCTCGTGACCGTGGTCGGCGTGGTGGTCCTGCTCATCGCCGCCATCGCTTTCGCCAACCGCGGCGGGGACGACTCCGAGAACGGGGACTCGGGCAAGGACAGAGTGGAGAGCGCGGCGACGGCTCCCTCCGGGCAGCAGCCGGTGGGGTCCAAGACGGGAGGCATTCCGTCCGGGTTCCCGCACAGCGAGCAGGGCGTCGAATCGGCGGCCGCGAACTACGCGGTGGTCCTCGTCTCGGCCGACATCCTCAAGCCCGCCCGACGTCCCGAGATCGTCCGTCAGGTGTTCGACGCCGACAAGGCCTCCGAGCTCGAGAGAAGTCTCGACCAGGTCTACGACAAGGCGTTCCTGGACAAGGTCGGCCTGGACGAGAACGGCGACGCACCCAAGGGCGACACGTACGTCTCACGCACGATGCCCGTCGGCACCAAGGCCACCGACTACGCGGACAGCACCGCCACCGTCGAGGTCTGGTGCACGGGCGTGTACGGGATGACGGGCGAGAGCTCGGACAATCCGGTCACCAGCGACTGGTTCACCATGACCCTCCAGTTGCGCTGGACCGACGGCGACTGGAAGGTCGACAGCTTCTCCCAGAAGGAAGGCCCCGCGCCGGTCAACGGTGACAACAAGGTCTCGACGTCGGACGAGATCTCCAAGGCAGTCGAGGAGTACGGAGGGTTCACGTATGCCCGGTAGCCCACGCCGCGTACTCAAGGTCGCCGCAGCCCTCACAGCCGTACAGACCGCCGCGGTCCTGTTCGCCACACGGGCGTTCGCGGCACCCACCCCGTCCCCCTCACCCAGCGGCGACGACAACTGCGGACTCCTCTCCGGCCAGGCCAGGGAAGTCTGCGAAGGCGACACCGGCCGAGAAGCACGACGAGGCGTCACCCCCGACGTCACCAACCCCCTCGACCCCCTCTCCTCCCTCGCCAAGGGCTGCGCCGACGCCGCCTCCTGGACCATCGACAAGCTCTCCGACGCCGTCCAGCAGACCGCGAACGTCGACTTCACGAACAAGACGTTCCTCCAGCAGTACGCCGTGGTCTTCGCGGCCTCGACGATCCTCACCCTCCTGCTCTGGCTGCTCGCGGTGGCCAAGCGGGCGGTACGCGGGGTCCCCCTCACCACGGCCCTCTCGGAAGCGATCGGCTTCCTCTGGCTCACCGTCCTCGCCTCGGCCTTCACCCCGCTGATCCTCTACACCGTCGTCTCGGCGACCGACAGCGTCACCGAAGTCCTGGCCAACGCCACCGGCGACCAGACCGACACCTTCTTCGGCAACTTCTCCGGCGCACTGAACAAGGGCGACGACATCGGCGGCGGGCCCATCATGCTCATCGTCGTGTCACTGGTCTCGATCCTCGCCGCCGGCGTCCTGTGGCTGGAGCTGGTGATAAGGGCCGCGCTGCTGTACGTCGGCGCACTCCTCGGCACCGTCGTCTACGCCGGACTCGTCGACAAGAACCTGTGGGGCCACGTCCGCCGCTGGGCGGGCATCATGATCGCGGTCATCCTGGTCAAACCAGTGATCGTCATCGTGCTCGGTCTCGCCGGCGCGCTCGCCGGCGAGGACGGGCCCGACGCGTTCTCCGCGGTCGTCTCCGGCCTCGCCATCATCCTGCTGGCCATCTTCGCGTCCGCGATGATCTACCGCTTCGTCCCCGGCTTCGGTGACGAGATCGCGAGCGGCCGCAACAACCGCATCATGCAGGGCGCCGAAGGCAAGGCCGCGGCCGTCATCAGCTCCCCCGCCACCCTCGTGGCCCAGGGCATCAAGACCCACAGCACCCGGGCGGACAACAACAGCGGCGGCGGAGGCCAGTCGTCCGCCCCCCGCCCCTCCAACCCCGCCTCCGGAGGCGTGGCCGCGCACAGCTCGCGGACGTCGGGCGGTGGCGGCGGATCTGTCCCCTCCGCCGCACCCCCGCCGCGTTCCAGCCCGGCCAACACCCCGCACGCCAGCAACACCCGCAACAGCAGCAACAACCGCTCGGGAGGTGAAGGGCGTTGACAACCCAGTCCCACGTGTCCCATCCGGTCACGCCCCGCCGTACGTATCTGATCGGCCGCGCCCGGCCGAACGCCGTGATCGGCCGGAACCGCGAGTCCGGCGAGATCGTACTGATCATCGCGGGCGCGTTCCTCGGCATGATGTGCGGACTCCTCGTCCCGGTCCTGTCCCTGCGGATCGTGCTGCTGACGGGCTTCCCGATGCTGGCCCTCGCGGCGGTGTACGTGCCGTACAAGCGACGCACGTTCTACAAGTGGTACGAGATCAACCGCAGCTACAAGCGCACCCTGAAGCAGGGCACGACGTACCGTTCCGCCGTCGTCGAGGCCGGCACCGGGCTCGACGGGCGTGAGGTCGAGGTCGGTCCGCCGCCCGGCATCGGACGCATCAGCTGGCTGGCCGCGCCGTTCGGGCCGGACGAGATCGCCGTGCTCCTCCACGCGGACCGCAGGACCGTCACTGCCGCCATCGAGATCGAGGGCCCCGGCGTGGGCCTGCGCGACTCCGAGGACCAGGAGGCGCTCGTCGACCGCTTCGGCACCCTGCTGAAGCACGTGGCGAACGGCGACGGCTTCGTCACCCGCATCCAGATGCTCGCCCGCACCCTCCCGGCGGACCCCGACGCCCACGCCAAGGACGTCACCGCACGCGGGGACGACAAGGCCCTGCCGTGGCTCCAGCAGTCCTACGACCAGTTGCAGTCCATGGTGTCCACCAGCAGCGAGCAGCACCGCGCGTACCTCGTCGCCTGCATGCACTACACGCGCGAACTGGCCGCCGAGGCCCACGCCATGGCCCGCGCCGCCCGACCGCAGGGCGGCAAGAAGCTCGACAAGGACGCCGGTCTCGCCGTCGTCATGGCCCGCGAGCTCACCGACATCTGCTCGCGCCTCCAGGAGGCCGACATCCGCGTACGGCAGCCGCTCGGCCAGGGCCGCCTCTCCTCCCTCGTGCACTCCATGTACGACCCGGACCACCCCATCGACCACATCCAGGCCATGACCAAGCGCAACGCCTGGCCGGCCGAACTGGACGCGATGGAGCCGACGTACCTCCAGGCCAAGACGCGCGAGTCGTCCACCCGCGCCCCCTGGTGCCACGCCACCGCCTGGGTCAAGGAGTGGCCGATGACCCCCGTCGGCGTGAACTTCCTCGCGCCCCTCCTCGTCCACACCCCGGACGTCATCCGCACGGTCGCCGTGACGATGGACCTCGAACCCACCGAGGTCGCCATCGAACGCATGCTGACCGAGAAGACCAACGACGAGGCGGAGGCCAGCCGCGCCGCCAAGATGAACCGGACCGTCGACCCGCGGGACGTGGCCTCCCACACCCGCCTCGACCAGCGCGGCGAGGACCTCGCGAGCGGCGCCGCCGGCGTCAACCTGGTCGGCTACATCACCGTCTCCTCCCGCTCACCCGAGGCACTGGCCCGCGACAAGCGGACCATCAGGGCCTCGGCGGGAAAGTCGTACCTCAAGCTCGAGTGGTGCGACCGCGAGCACCACCGCGCGTTCGTCAACACCCTTCCGTTCGCCACCGGAATCCGAAGGTAGGGCTGCTGGATGCGGGATCATACGGATCATGCGGGGGTACGTCAGGAGGTACCGGTCTGATGCGGGATCCGCTGTCCGCCCTCACGGACGCCTTCACGTCCTTCCTCTTCGGCAAGGTCGAGACGACCCGGCTGCCGGTGCGCACGTCGACGGGCCAGGCCCAGGCGGTCTACCTGCCGACGGCCGCCCCCGGCCTCGGCGACTCGGGCGTGATCATCGGCCGTGAGGTGTACTCCGGAAAGGGCTACATCTACGACCCGTTCCAGCTGTACGGGCAGCAGCTCCCCGCCCCGCACTGGCTGGTCCTCGGCGAGTCCGGCAACGGAAAGTCGGCGCTGGAGAAGACCTACGTGCTCCGCCAGCTCCGCTTCCGCGACCGCCAGGTCGTCGTCCTCGACGCCCAGGGCGAGGACGGCGTCGGCGAATGGAACCTCATCGCGCAGGAGCTGGGGATAACTCCCATCCGGCTCGACCCGACGGCGGCCCTCAACCACGGCATCCGCCTCAACCCCCTGGACCCCTCGATCACGACCACGGGCCAGCTCGCGCTGCTCCGCACCATCATCGAGGTCGCGATGGGCCACGGCCTGGACGAGCGCTCCGGCTTCGCCCTGAAGGTCGCCCACGCCTACGTCAACGAGACGATCGTCGACCGCCAGCCGGTACTCACCGACATCGTCGAACAACTGCGCCACCCCGAACCGGAGTCGGCGGAGGCGATGAACGTCGCCATAGACGACGTACGCGCCTGGGGCCTGGACGTGGCGCTGGTCCTGGACCGCCTGGTCGACGGTGACCTCAGGGGCATGTTCGACGGCCCCACGACGGTCGGCATCGACCTCGACGCCCCCCTCATCGTCTTCGACCTCTCCCACATCGACCGCAACTCGATCGCCATGCCCATCCTCATGGCGATCGTGGGCGTGTGGCTGGAGCACACCTGGATCCGCCCCGACCGGAAGAAGCGCATCTTCCTGGTCGAGGAGGCCTGGCACATCATCAACAGCCCGTTCGTGGCCCAGCTCTTCCAGCGCCTGCTGAAGTTCGGCCGTCGCCTCGGCCTGTCCTTCGTGGCGGTGGTCCACCACCTGTCCGACGTGGTGGACGGCGCGGCGGCGAAGGAGGCCGCCGCGATCCTGAAGATGGCGTCGACCCGCACGATCTACGCCCAGAAAGCCGACGAGGCGAGGGCCACCGGCCGGGTACTCGGCCTGCCCAGGTGGGCGGTGGAGATCATCCCGACCCTGACGCCGGGCATCGCGGTCTGGGACGTCAACGGCAACGTACAGGTGGTCAAACACCTGGTCACCGAGACCGAACGCCCCATCGTCTTCACCGACCGCGCCATGACCGAGTCGTCCAGCGACCTCGCCGACGACGCCCTGCACGCGGCGGAGCTGGAGGCGGAGGAACGGGCGGCGTCCTTCGTGGAGCAGCATCTGAGCGAGGTGGACGGATACGGATCGTCCGAGTCGACGGTGGCGTGAGAGCAGTGCATGAGAGCAGTGCATGAGAACAGCGCGTGAAAACGGTGGCATGGGTGTGGCACGAACGCGGGCGTGGACGGTGACCTGGGATGAGACCGGACGAGCGTGACCGGCACCGTGAGGGTGAAGGCGGCATCCCCGACGGATTGTTGGTCGGAGTCCTCGCCTTCCTCCTCGGCATGACCCTCATGGTGTGGGCGGCCACGGGCCTCGCCGCCTGGTTCACCCGGGACGCGTGGCCGGACGGCGTCACCTTCGCCCATACGCCGATGGCGATGCGCCACCTCATCGCCCGACCGCACGACATCGCGGGCGCCTGGCCGGACACCCCCGCCGGTCAGCTCTCCGGCTACGGGCTCTTCTGGGGCCTGTTCATCGGCCAGTTGATGGTGCTGCTGGTACTGACCGTGTTCGTGCTGGGCACCGTGGCCCGGTGGCGCGCGGTACGGGCACGCCGGAAGGCCGGGGAGATCCCGGGAGCCGGGGAGATGCCGCGAGCCAGGGAAAGGTCAGGACGCGCGGCGAGGCGAACGGCAGGGCGTGCGAAGGGCTCTGTGGAGCCGACGGAGCCCTGGGAGCCCGTACGTCCGGCCGAGCCACGGGACGACATCGGCATCGACCACGTCGACGTACGCCTCACCAAGCCCCCACACCCGGCTCCGCCCTCCCACCCCGTCCCGGAACACGAACCCGAGCCGACGCCACCTCTCCCGACGGCGGCACTCCCCACAGCCCCGGCCCCGGCCCCTGCCACGGCCTCGGCGGAGACAGCCCTCCTCAAGCCCCCGGTCAGCCTGCCCGGCCCCCGCGGCCCGGTGATCCTGGGCCCGGCCGAGACCCGCCACCCGCTCGCCGCCCAGGCGGTACGTGAAGCCGAGGGCCCCGCACTCGTCATCACCTCGAACCCCACGCTCTGGGCGGAGACCAAGGACGCGCGCGCCAAACTCGGCCCGGTCCACCTCTACGACCCCTCACACCTCTGCGACACCCCGGCCCGCCTCCACTGGTCACCCTCAAGAGGCTGCGAGGACAAGGCGGTCGCCGCGGCCCGGGCAGCGGCACTCCTCGCTCCCGTCCGCCCCACGGCCAAGATCGACCAGGCACTCGCCGACGTCGCTGAAACGCTCCTGCGCAGCTATCTGCACGCCGCCGCGGTGGACGGCCGCACCATCCGCCACGTCCACCGCTGGGCACAGGGCACTCAGGTACAGGACGCCGTACGGGTCCTGCGGACGAACCCGAAGGCGACGGCGGGCACGGCGGGCGAACTGGAGTCCGCGCTCACCTCGCACCCTGAACGCCGCGACATGGCCCAGGAACTGACAGCCCGTGCCCTGTCCGCCCTCTCCACCATCAACGTCCGGGAATCCTGCACTCCCAACCGAACTGACTCCCTGGCCTTGGATTCCTTTGTCCACGAAGGGGGCACACTTTATGTGGTCGGTGAACCCATCGAGGACCCCAGGGCGACCCCAGGGGCCATGCCTCTGCTCACCGCCCTGACCGCAAGCGTGGTCGAGCGCGGCCGTCGCATGGCCGAACGGTCATCCTCCGGCCGCCTCGACCCACCACTCACCCTGGTCCTGGACGACGTGGCGGCGGTGGCACCCCTCCCCCAGCTCCCCGACCTCCTGACCACCGGAGCGGACCGCGGCATGCCGACGCTGGCACTGATGCGGTCACGGGAACAGGGCCGCTCACGGTGGCCCCAGTACGAGCTGCCGGTATAACCGGGAGAGGCGGTACAGCCGGGAGAGGCGGTACAGCCGGGAAAGGCGGCACAAAGGCACCCGCTGACCGCGGGCCCGCCCCCGCCTACGCCCGGCGTTCCACCACGTACTCCAGGTCCCGGCCCCCGACCGCGGCGGGCCCCGGCACGGTCACCCCACTCGCCACGAACCCGGCCTTGCGGTAGAACGCCTCGGCGCGCGGGTTCCGCTCGTGCACGAACAGCCGCGCCCGCTCGGCGCCTGTCCCCCAGGCCCACTCCAGCGCAGCGTCGAACAGCGCCCCGGTCACCCCGGCCTTGTCGCCCCGGTACTCGGGCCGCACGAACACGCCCACCACATGGGCCTGCCCACGCTCGACGACAGCCCCGTAGAAGTCCAGTGACCCGGCCTCCTCGACGAGCACCGCCACGGTCCCGACCCACTCCCCGCCGTCCGTCTCGGCGATGAACTGCTGCCGCTCCCGCGTCCCCTCCGCCGCCCCGGCCGCCCGCTCCTGCCAGAAGCTGTCAGGCCTCGCCGCGGCCGCCTCGTAACTTTCCAGGAACGCCATGTCCGCCACCGGATCCCTAAGCGACTCCAGCCGCAACTTCTTCACCCGCGGCCACTCATCGGCCCGGATCGCCCGTACGACGACGCTCTCCCGCAGATCCCCACGCTCCATACGGGCCACCGTAGTACCGCGGTACTACGCCCCTCACCTGAAATAACGCCGCCGTCCGATACCCCTCCCGTACTCCCGTACGAGGATGGCCCTGTGACACGCGACCAGGCCCGGCAGCAGGGCACCGACCGGCGGCCGAACGGTTCCCTGACACCCCAGCCACTCACCCGGCATTTCCGGACCGTCACCCAACGGGCCCGCGCCCTCGACCGTGACCGCCCACTGCTGTGGAACCTGCTCGTCACCGGCTTCTTCGTGACCGCCGCCCTCATCGACTACACGAGCGGCGGATGGAAGAACATCACCGAGAACCCCACCCTGCCCGGCGGCCTGGTCCTCGTCCTCTCCCTGGGCTTCTCCGTCCCCCTGCTGTGGCGCCGGACCCACCCCTTCATGGTCCTGCTGACCATGGTGCCGTTCGCCTTCGTCAACGCCTGGACCGGCGCCCTCCTCCAGGCCTCCCTCATCCAGCTCGTCGTCCTCTTCAACGTCGCCCTGCGCTGCCGCCTGCGCACCCTGATCTGGTCATACGCCCTGACGCTGGCACCGTTCGTGGTCACCGCCCTCCGCTACCCCGCGGCACAAGGCGCCGACCAGAACGTCTTCCCCGCCGCGACGAGCCTCGCCCTCACGGCGGTCATCGGCATCGCCGTCCGCACCCGCCAGGAGTACCTGGCCTCCCTCGTCGAACGCGCCCGTCGGCTCGAAGTCGAACGCGACCAGCAACTCCAGCTCGCCGCCGCCTCCGAACGCGCCCGTATCGCCCGCGAGATGCACGACATCATCGGCCACAACCTCTCGGTCATCACGGGCCTCGCGGACGGTGGCCGCTACGCGGCGACGAAGAACCCCGACCGCGCCTCCCAGGCCCTGGACGCCATCGCCACCACAAGCCGCCAGGCCCTGGCCGAGTTACGCCGGCTCCTCGACGTCCTGCGCGAGGAACCCGAACCCGCGGCCGATCTCGCCCCCCAGCCCTCCCTCACCGACATCGACCATCTCATCGCCGGCGTACGCGCCGCGGGCCTCCCGGTCCACACCACGATCCACGGCACCGCAGCCCTGCCCCCCGGCCGCCAGCTCACCGTCTACCGCGTCATCCAGGAAGCCCTCACCAACACCCTCAAACACGGCGGCCCCCAAGCGACCTCCCAGGTCGTGATGTCGTTCGAGAACTCGGGCGCCGTCACGGTCACGGTCACCGACACCGGCCTCGGAGGCACCGCCCCGGTCAACGACGGCCGCGGCCTCCCGGGCATGCGCGAACGAACCGCCCTCTACGGCGGCACACTCGGAGCCGGCCCCCTCCCTGACCCGGACCGGGGCTGGCGAGTCCACCTTCACCTACCGGAGGAAACCCCGCAGTGACCACCGTCCTCATCGCCGACGACCAGCCCCTCCAGCGCTTCGGCTTCCGCATGCTCCTGGAGAGCCAGGACGACATGACGGTCCTGGGCGAGGCGACGGGCGGCAGCGACGCGGTCCGCATGACGGCCGAACTCCACCCCGACGTCGTCCTCATGGACATCCGCATGCCGGGCCTGGACGGTATCGAGGCGACCAGACGGATCGTGGCCGAGGGCGACCGCACCCGCGTCCTCATCCTCACCACGTTCGACCTCGACGAGTACGCCTACGCCGGCCTCCGCGCCGGTGCCTCCGGCTTCCTCGTCAAGGACGCGCTACCGGAGGAACTCCTCTCCGGCATACGCTCCGTCGCCTCCGGAGACGCGGTCGTGGCCCCCGGTCTCACACGCCGACTCCTCGACGCATACGCCCAGTTCCTGCCCTCGGAGACATCCCACGGAACACCCACACCCCCCGAGCGGGACCACCGCCTTGCCGCCCTCACCGAACGCGAGCTGGAAATCCTGACGGTCATAGGCCGGGGCTGGACCAACGCCGAGATCTCCGCCCGCTTACATGTCTCCGAGTCGACGGTGAAGACCCACGTGAGCCGCATCCTCGCGAAAACCGGTTCCCGGGACCGCATCCAGGCGGTGATTCTGGCGTACGACACGAAACTCGTACGCCCGGAGTAAGAGTCCTAAACGCAGAAAACCCCCGCACCGTGAGGTGCGGGGGTTTTCCCAATAATCGTTCGGCGGCGTCCTACTCTCCCACAGGGTCCCCCCTGCAGTACCATCGGCGCTGTAAGGCTTAGCTTCCGGGTTCGGAATGTAACCGGGCGTTTCCCTCACGCT